>JANMJN010001297.1:0-2608 GCA_031371355.1 Saprospiraceae bacterium | reverse complement strand
ATGCGACTTGGCAAGCCGTAACGACTTATACAAACGCGACAATTGGCGTTGACAACAAATCCGCTTACACCAATTTCACCAACATCTTCGACGACCCGACCAATGACGCGCAATTTATTTGGAGCAAGAATGTGATTTTGGACAATGAAGTGGTCGTGCGCTATACTGTACCTGCCGCAACTTCTGGAACGGGCGATGTGAACCCCAAACAGATGCGTTTGTACCCAAATCCAGCACAAAAAGAGTTGAATTTTGAGTTGAATAACAGCCTCAACCTCAATGATTTTAAAGGTTTGGCGATTTACAACGTGCTTGGTGAACAAGTTTATGGAAGCCTCGTCTTTTCAAATAGTGTGTCGTTACAAAATTTTGCAAAAGGGGTTTATTGGGTTAAAATGTCTTTTAAAGATTATCAATTTAATCAGAAACTTGTGGTTGAATGAGGCTAAAAAACACCCCCCTCAGTATAACACGTCATTTTTCGGATAGATAAAAGCATTCGACGGATAATTAAAAATTTAATTTAATGAAAAAAACGCTTCTCATTACGCCATTGCTCTTAGTCACTTGCCTGTCTTTCGGTCAAGGCATTCCAAAAACGATGCTAAAACTGCCCGATACAGGTCAAACGGGCGATTATACAACCACTTTTGGCGAAGATTCTGATTACAGTATCAATGTTCCTTTTTATATTAAAAACAATAACGGCACTGTGGCGGACACAATCACCAGCTTGATGTGGCAACAGTCGGACGGAGGTGAAATGACCGTCGAAAATGCACGCATTTACGCCGATACATTGACTTTGGCGGGTTATACAGACTGGCGTTTGCCAACAGGACATGAGGCGTACACCATTTTGAATCATCAAAAAGCAAATCCTGCGATTGATGCCGCTTTCACGACAACGCCCGCCGAATATTGGTGGACAGCTAACGTGCAATCAAACGATGCGACCAAAATTTGGGTAACAAATGCAGGGGGCGGCATTGGCAATCATCAAAAAACGGAAACTGTGAGTGCAGGTGGTACAAAAAAAATTCATGCGCGGGCTGTGCGCGATGTGAAAACGCCGCCGATTGTCGTCTCGCAGTTTACAGACAAAGGCGACGGTACAATTAAAGACAATCTCACTGGTTTAACTTGGCAAAAAGTACCCAATCCCGATACGATTACTTGGGAAAATGCTTTGACTTATGCCGAAGGTTTGACGCTTGGTGGTTTTTCAGATTGGCGTTTGCCAAATATCAAAGAGTTGCAATCTATCAGCGACGATAAATTGGTGAACCCCTCAGTATCAACGACTTTTTTTCCTGCCATCGGCGTGAAAAAGTATTGGTCATCAACGAGTTTGCCCAATCAAACGACGCGGGCTTGGTATTTATACACGCAATTTGGCATCACAACTTATGAGTTAAAAACGGTGCGTTTGGGTGTTCTCTGCGTGCGCGGCAATTCGTCGAATACAACGGCGATTAAGGAAACGGATAATGCAGTTGCTTTCGCAAAAGTATTCCCAAACCCAAGTTCGGGTAAGCACATTCAATTTGAAATGGACGATAATACAAAGGATTTGAACGTCCAATTGATTGATATACAAGGACGTGTGGTGTTGAATCAACAATTCAAAGCTTTTCAATACGAAAAAACGGTTTCCATTACCCCCCCTCTGTATAATGACGGTTTTTATTGGTTGAGTTTGGAAAATAATGGAAAAAAAATGGTGACGAAGGTGGTGATTTTGAAAGAATAGCGCATCAAGTATAAAGGCTGCCCTTTTGAGGCAGCCTATTTTTCACTTCTGTTGTACAACAACCTTCAGGGTTGTCTGAGCAATACCGTTCGATATTTTCACCAAATATGTCCCAGCATATAAAGTCTGAGTATCGAAATAGGCAATCGTGCTGCCTTTATTGATTTGCGTTTTTTGTACCACTCTCCCTATTATGTCCAACAACTCTACGGTATAATCTTCTTTTACCAAATCACCCAATTGAATGGCGATTAAATCAGCACTCGGGTTTGGAAAGACCGTGATGTCTAAACCCGAAAGAACTTCATTCGTTGGTGTTCGGGTATAAGTTGACACGGTTTCCGTTATCGAAGCCACTTTAGATGCACTCACCACACCATAAAAAGTAGGTCCGACGACATACGGATAGGCAGAATTCCATTTAGCATCTACGGTCGCAAAGTAGCAATAAATTCCATTTGGATATTCAGGTGTTTTACAAACTCTGCCATTTGAAGCATCCAAATAATCGGATGCAGCATTGGCGACAAATTCGTAGTCTTCTCTAAAATAACCATTAAAATAGGGCGCACCGACGGCAGGACCATTTGTGCGTGTGGTAGCCGTCTTTAACTGATAACTCGATTTCATGCGTGTAATACCGCCCGTTCCATCTACGTTTTTGTACCCATAAGCTCCATAAATCGGAAAACCATCATAAGCAAAACCAAGGAGTGGCGAATGTTTGGTACTGTCAATTCTGTATAAACCATCTGCATCATACAGATTACAAACCGTTGAAACGACATTCAAATCCAATTTGAAAGCACTCGGGTTTTGATGATGGTGGTAATTGCCCATTGCAGGATGCCCTTT
>JANMJN010000287.1:0-2386 GCA_031371355.1 Saprospiraceae bacterium | reverse complement strand
AATCCTCGACTTATATGTGTGTTTACGCCCTGTGCGGTGGTTTGAAGGCGTGCCTTCTCCTGTCAAGCATCCTGAACTCGTGGACATGGTCATTTTCCGTGAAAATACTGAAGACATCTATGCAGGTATCGAATATGCGGCTGGTTCTGAAGACGCTGCTAAAGTTTTGAAGTTTATTCAAAAAAACTTCCCTAAAGCCTTCGATAAAATCCGTTTCGGCACGTCTGCAAAAGTTAAAGAATACAACAAAGCCGCTCGTTTGAAAGATGCTTCTAACGATGTGATGGTCGGTTTGGGCATCAAACCTGTCTCAAAAGCAGGTACAGAACGCCTTGTCCGCTCAGCGATTGAATATTGCATTGAGCATGGTCGTAAGTCATTGACCATTGTTCACAAAGGCAATATTATGAAATTTACTGAGGGGGGCTTCCGCGATTGGTCTTATGCCGTTGTTGAAAAAGAATTTGGTGACAAAGTCTTTACTTGGCAGGAATATGACCGTATCAAAGCAGCCAGCGGTGCAGCAGCAGCCGACACAGCACAAAAAGACGCTTTGGCAGCTGGTAAAGTTTTGGTGAAAGATGCGATTGCAGATATTGCTTTGCAACAAGTCTTGACGCGCCCAACTGATTTTGATGTTATTGCAACGCTTAACTTGAACGGTGACTACTTGTCTGACGCATTGGCAGCACAAGTCGGTGGCATTGGCATTGCGCCTGGTGCAAACATCAACTACGTAACCGGTCATGCGATTTTTGAAGCGACACACGGTACAGCACCGAAATATGCCAACCTCGATCTCGTGAATCCTTCGTCTGTCCTATTGTCAGCCGTCATGATGCTCGAATATATGGGTTGGAATAAAGCCGGTGAGTTGATCGTAAAGGGTATTGAAAAATCAATCACGGCTAAACGTGTCACTTACGACTTTGAACGCCTGATGGAAGGTGCGACAAAATTGAAATGCTCTGAATTTGGCGATGAAATCATTAAGAATATGTAATTCTGAAATGAAACGCTCATAAAAAATGCCTCGCTTCGGTTTCCCAAAGTGAGGCATTTTTATTTATTGTGTCGTTGTATAGTAGATAGCCGTTACCGTTGATATTTTTTCCGAAAAAGCCCAAAAAATGTAATTCTTTTTTCATTTCTTTATTTTTAGATTTGCACCAGTCATTTATTCGATTCAACAGTCATCTCTTTTTCCTAATTATCTAAAAATCAAATTTTTTATGAAAATGAATTACATCAAATTCGTTCCTGTTTTGGCAGGCATTCTCATGCTCTTCTTTGTAGCTTGTCAAAAAGACAACGCGCTCAATCAATCTACTATTGGTGACGACCAACCCATAGTTGAATTAAGTTCTTTATCACGCAAATGTGCTACTCATGAGTACAATGAAGCCTTGATGGAAAAAAACCAACAGTTTAAGGAGAACCAACAAGATATTGAAGACTTTACAACGCGTTATGTCGCTCAATATGAAAAAGGTTTAACACCACGTATACCTGTAACGATTCGTGTTGTTGTTCATGTGGTTTACAATATCAACAATCAAACTGCTGAAAACATCTCGGACGCGCAAGTCCAGTCGCAGATTGATATTTTGAATGCCGATTTTCGCAAGCTGAACGGAGACAGAACACTCGTCCCCTCTAATTTCACGGGCGTTGCTGCCGATTGTGAAATTAATTTTGTTTTATGGCAAACTGTTCGTCAATCAACGAATGTCGCCTCATTTGGTTATTCAGGCGATCCAGTTAAAAAATCAAGTCAAGGCGGTTCTGACCCTGTAAACCCAACAACCATGTTGAATATTTGGGTTTGCAACTTAGGTGGCAATTTATTAGGCTATGCTCAATTCCCAGGTGGCAGTGCGGCAACCGATGGTGTCGTTTGCTTATATAGCGCTTTTGGTAACAGTACTTATGCACCTTACGACAAAGGCAGGACGGCAACACACGAAGTCGGTCACTGGTTCAATTTGCGCCATATCTGGGGCGATGCAAAATGTGGAAATGATTTAGTTAGTGACACACCCGCACATGATACTCCCAATTATGGTTGCCCTGCTCCAGGTATCAAAAGCCGTTGCTCTGGTAAACCTGTTGAAATGTGGATGAACTATATGGACTATACAAACGACGCTTGTATGTATATGTTCACAACAGGACAAAGAGAACGGGCGCGAGCGACTGTTGCCGCTGGTGGTTCGAGATCGGCTTATGTTCAATAGTTCGTTTCTCCTCTGTTCAATACAAACATGAGTCATCCCGAATTTTGTTGTTACAAAATTCGGGATTCTTTTTGTCCAAAAACGAATAAATCCGTTAGGATTTACACGATTGTAGAATAAATATAGACCGTCATTTTCTATGAATCCGC
>JANMJN010000239.1:0-1736 GCA_031371355.1 Saprospiraceae bacterium | reverse complement strand
TCGTTTTAACCGATTGCAATAAATGTGCATTTTGCCAAGGTTTATGGATAAAATCGGATGCACCCATTTTCATGCCTTTGACCGCCAAATCTATTGTCGCCCAACCTGTTATGAGCATAACGGATACTGAGGGGTACCTTTGCTTGATGATTTCGAGCATTTTCAAACCGTCATCGCCTGATGTACTGTTTGAAAAATTCATATCCAAAATAACGAGAGATATGTCTTGCTGCTGCAAAATATCGAGTGCAGCTGTTGGCGTTGCAGCAGTTGTTACGTCAAAACTTGCGTTTTTCAGCAATAGCGAAAGCGAAGTTCTCACTGCAATATCGTCATCAATAATCAATATCATTTAAAACGTTTTCTTAATATTTTTCAAAATCATCAATTGCAAAAGCGTCTGAATATGTTTTTTCGTCAATTGTATTATTTTCATTGGAATCGTAATCCACGATGATTTTCCAACTGCCTCCAATTTTACGCATAAAAACATGGAATTTGCCGTAGCCTTTTCTCTCTTTGCCTTCTTTGTTTTTTGAATAGTAGTAATAAATACCACGTTCGGAAGCAAATTCGGCATTGGCAAAACGTTCAAGAAAGCGAAACTGAATTTGGCTTTGATTGCCCGCTTCTTTCGATTTTTTGAAAGATTCGGCACTTTTGCCAAAATATTGTTCATAGTTTTGCAGACTTTTGCTGTTGCCTTCTCCACGTATAAAATCCTTTGAATGAATGCTTTTATACATTTCAGCATCGAAAGTGCGATATGCTTCTGCGAAAGGCAACCAAATATCCCGATTGATTTCTTTCAAATAATCGGTATTGGTTTGGGCACTTAGTGCGAGCGAAGCACCCAAAAAAGATAAAAACAAAATCTTTTTCATGTTATATTAATTTAAAAACAAGAAAGTACTATTTTTCATACCATTTTTGCAAAACCCCAATCGCCTTTTTCCCCTGTGGCGAATAATCTTTGATTTGCGTGCCTTCTGTAGCTTTTACTTCTGGAAACCATTTCCAAAGGAAACCACCTGCCCACCAATTTTCTTTCCAAAATACGGTGAATAATGCGTCAATAGCGTTGGCTTGAGATACCTCGTTTATGTTCATATTTCTACGCCTTTTTTCAATTTCCCAAGACTGGTAGGTGCAACTGTCAATGGGCATATAGCCAAATTCGGTGAACAAAACGGGCTTGTTTTGTTTTTTTTGAAAACTGCGAACGGCATTGATATGCGGTGTCCAAGCCTTTTCGAGTTCGGATACTGAGGGGGTCGCTTTGGGAACAAGTGAGAAATAAGCATCAATGCCGATATAGTCCAAATCGTTCCAAAAAGTGACTGAATCGTATTCGTCCCAATTGGCAGCATAGACCAATTTCCCTTTATAAATGGCTCTCGTTTTCTTAATTAAGTTGTGCCAAAAAGCGGGGCGTTTGATGGCACTTATCTTGATTTCTGTGCCGATACACAACAATTCAACTTTCATAGAATCGGCAATATTGGCAAAAGGCAAAATGTAGTTTTCATAATCCTTTTCCCACTTTTTCCAATCGGCATCCGTTTCAAAATCGAGTCCGCCGATCCAACCACCGCCGACCCAAACCTGTGGTTTCAGCATCACTTTTAAGCCCGCTTTGTGGGCAGAATCAATCGTTACTTTTATGCCTTCATACAACTCGCCCCAATGTTGCCGCCCCGTTCCATCGTAGCGAACTGAGGGGGTGCCTTGACGTG
>JANMJN010000216.1:0-3498 GCA_031371355.1 Saprospiraceae bacterium | reverse complement strand
GTGCCTTTATTTTGTAATAAAGTTGCCATCATTTTCTTATAGCCTGCCATAATGGATGCGTAATTGGGGTTTTCTTTAGGCAAAACCCTTAATAATTCAGTCATGCCCGCCGCCATCCAACCATTGCCGCGTCCCCAAAAGAACGGTACATCGGGGGCATGATAGAACAAACCATTGGGGCGTTGGATTTCTTTCAAATAAAACACCATCTCTTTAGCTGCTCGATTAAGGTATTTGATGTCCTTTGTCACTCGATACGCTTGAGATTGTACCATCGTAATCATGTACATATCGTCAATCCAAATACGGGTTTGCCACGACAGTCCTTGCTCATAATATTTTTGCCCTTGCGGTTGAGCATTTGTACTAAATGGCGATGACCATTGTGCATCTGCCATAAACAAACCCAATTGTCTTTCCTGTTTCCGAGTGGGCATTTGCAAAGCAATTTCAAGTGGCACTGTGCCAAAAACGGTATAATCTACATGATTTGGTGTTGGAATCATAGACGTTTCCTCATTTTTCAGCTTGTCATAACGCTTTATCAAATTGTCTCTCAATCTCGTGTTTTTAGTCAATTGAGCAAAAGTCAAACCGCCATACCACACACAGACTTCGGGATAAGTGATAGACGTAGAGGTATGTCCATCCACGCCACCGTGTCCATGTGAAACGGTTAAAAAATGATTTGCGATGATATTGCCCACTTCAGTAGGAGAGGTGCCTTTTTCCCAGTTTTGGAAATCGGTTTGTGCTGTCATCTTTAGACTAAAAACCAGTAAAAAGAAGATGAATGATATGTCGTTTTTCATTTTGTTTGATTTAACGATTAAGAACATAATGATTAGGTTTTAGACGAATAAGATTGATGATTTTTGATACCATTCAAAGCAGGTATTTTTAAACAATCCCCCCCTCAGTATTTTTATTGAAAATGGCTCTTTTTTGAAAAAAGGGAAGACAATTGTCTGCCTAAAGATAGATAAAATTTGAACATCACGTAACTCAATTCAAATTTCAGGTGCAATCGGTTGTTAATCGAAAACAAGCTCTATTTCAAATAAAAACACTCCGTTTTTGGACAATAATAACTATTCTTGTTCAATTTTAAAAGAAAAAATTAACACTCTGATTGTCCATCCTAATGACTATTTTCACCTAAGAATAAATTAATTGCAAAATGAAGAACATTAAATTTTTAACTTTATTTGTACTATTCCTTTCTGTCATAGACACGCTTTTTGCACAAGCACCAAAAGTTGGCATTTTTGATACCGCAGTTGATGTCGGCAAACCCAAATTGTCGGGTAGCTCCTCCTACGATGCCGCCAAACAAGAATACACTTTGAAAGGTTCGGGCTACAATATTTGGTTCAATCGAGATGAATTCCAATACGCCGCCAGCCGTATTAAAGGTGATTTCATTGTCACTGCCGACTTTGAATTTCCAAAATCAGGAACGGATCCACATCGAAAATACGGTTGGATGGTCAGAGAAAACTTGCAAGATGATGCAGCCCATTTCACGGCTACTTGGCACGGAGATGGTTTGACGGCGGCGCAATGGCGTGTCATGCGTGGTGCACATATGAGAGACCCACAAGACGAGGTGTTTTTTCCAAAAAAGAGAGCAAGAACGATTCAGATTGAGCGCAAAGGGAAAACTTACACCATGCGTATAGCAAACCCGGGCGAACCATTGCAGACTTTTGGCGCACCTATAACAATGGAAAACATTGGTGACAATCCCTATGTGGGCATATTCGTTGGTTCGCACAATGCCGATGTCATTGAGGAAGCTCGAATTTGGCATGTGCGGATAGACAAGCCGTTAGCCGCTACTTTCAACTTTAATGGCGCAGATTCGGTTGGCAGTCGATTGGAAATATTGGATGTTTTTACAGGCAATCGAAAAGTCGTATATGAAAGCCAAGCACGTTTTGAAGCACCCAATTGGATGCCTGATGGGAAAAAGTTGTTGTTTAACAGTAAAGGTTCGATTTGGACAATACCGATTGATGGGAGTGAAGCGCCATCAAAGCTCAATACAGGTACTGTACAACGCAATAATAACGACCATGTGATTTCTTTTGATGGCAAAATGCTCGGTATTAGTAGCGGACGGCAGGGTATGTTTGGCGGCGGCTCTACTGTTTATGTTTTGCCATTGACAGGTGGCGAACCTAAACTCATTACGGAAAAAACGCCTTCGTATCTACATGGTTGGGCTGCCAACAATAAAGAAGTCTATTATGTCGCTCGTCGAGACACGAACAAAAACTCACTTTATCAAGTCTATAAAGGCAATATTGATAATGGGGTAGAAACCCAATTGACTTTCAATAAATTCGGTCATGTGGACGGACCAGAAGGTTCGCCCGATGGCAAATGGATTTATTTTAACGGCAGTATGACAGGAACGATGCAACTTTGGCGTATGAAAACCGATGGTTCAGGTCAAGAACAATTGACTTTTGATCAAAATAACAATTGGTTTCCTCATGTTTCACCCGATGGTAAATGGATTGCCTATATCTCTTTCCTTGATGATATTGACCCATCAGAACATCCAGGCGGTAAAACAGTCAGCCTGAAATTGATGCCTGTGAATGGTGGTTTTCCAAAGACAATCGCTTATCTCTATGGTGGTCAAGGTACTATCAACACGCCTTCTTGGTCGCCAGATAGTAAGCAGATTTCATTCGTCAGTTATTCTGGTAGAGTGAAATAAGTGTCGTGCAATCCTTCCGAAAGTTCTAAACTTTCTGACGGGTTGCTACTGTTCAATTTGCAAAAAAAGATAATTTTATAAAAAAATAATGAACAAATGAAGGTTGCTTTCTCTGTCTTAATTGGGTTGTTTGCAGTTGTACAGCTTTGGTCTCAAAACACCATAAGCGGTCATTCTCACAATGATTATGAACAAAAATACCCTTTAAAAACAGCTTTTGAAGCCAAAATGGGTTCAATCGAAGCCGATGTTTATTTGGTGAACAATGACCTTTTTGTATCGCATGAAGCCAAAGACATCAACCCGTCGAAAAGCCTTGATAAACTGTATTTGAAGCCTTTGGCAAAAGCGATTAGAAAAAAGAAAGCCTATCCGCTTATTTTATTGATTGATATCAAATCACAAGCAGACTCTACTTTAGATGAAATAGTCAAGCAAATAGCTCATTATGCCGCTTTTATCAAAGCGAATTGTCCGATTCAATTCATCATCAGTGGCAATCGTCCGCGTCCTGAAAAGTGGTCGGCTTATCCAATCTTTATCCAGTTTGATGGACGACCTTCTGAAAATTATACGCCTGAACAATGGGAACGAATCGGTATGTCCAGCCAAAGTTTTGGCAGTTATGCCAAATTGGGGCAAAAAGACATACCACAAGAGACTTTTGATAAGATGAAAACAACTGTTGATGCCGTTCATGCTCAAAAGAAAAAGATCCGTTTTTGGGCAACGCCTGACTCGCAAGATGTTTGGCAAATATTGGCAAA
>JANMJN010000284.1:0-2910 GCA_031371355.1 Saprospiraceae bacterium | reverse complement strand
CTTATCGGCATCTTTATGTCGCCAATGAGGGTCAACGTTTCGCGTTCGATGGAGTTGACAAAGCGATTGTTAATCAAATACGACCTATGAATGCGCGAAAATACTGAGGGGGGCAATTGTTGCTCAAAATTGCGCAACGGGGCAACGACTGTGTGCACATGACCCGAAACAGTATGGACTTGCACGTAATTTTCCATTGACTTCAAATAAACGACATCGTTGTAGCGCAATTTGACATTTGTGTGATGTATCTTGATGAAGAAATATTCTTCCTCCTCTTTTTCATAGCCTGCTGCTAATGCTTGATTGGCTTCAAAACGCAGACGAACTTTTTCGACACATTTCATGAATCTATCCAATTCGACAGGCTTCACTAAGAAGTCCGTCGCCGAAATCTCGAAACCTTCAAGGGCATATTGTTGATGCTCCGTCACGAAGACGACAAGCGGTGGGTTTTCAAGACTTCTAATAAATTTAACACTGTCCAATTCTGGCAAATCAATATCAGAAACCACCAAATCAACTTCACCAGCAGCTATATGTGGATACGCTTCAAGTGTTGAGGAAAAAGTACCTACAAGTTCTAAAACAGAGGAAGCTTGGACAAAACGTTTTAACAAATCAAGCCAATTCGGTTCATTATCTATAACTATTGTACGAATTTTCATTTTAAAATACTTTGTTTAAAAAACACTAAAAAAAACAAATGTAAAGCGGGATTTTAACATGCCAAAACCTAATTTTTTTAGCCTAAACGATAAAAAAAAGGAATTATGAGGTTCATACGCTCTAACTGTCTGTTCACATAGGCTAACGACCTATTCATCAAAAATAAAAATAAAAGTTTTTTTTTTAGGTTAACTTTGAATTTTACAGGTTAACTTTTATAACAACAAATTACATCCAGAAACAAACAGCATTAAAAACACACTATAGCTCAAACAGATAGATTTTTTTTATTCTATTCCCACATCGTTCTCTATCCATTTTTTTTCAGTTATTCTGCTTAGTCTTCTTATCCTCAGTATCTTATGGATACTGAGGTGAGGAGACGAAACGCCATCACGAGAAATGATACATGTATCAGCGTTTGTGAGCACGGTCAAAGTGTATTATTTCGCATTAGATTGGATAAAAACCATTATTCACTTGGCTTTCACTTGGACTCTGACCATTTTGCCATTGAAACAACCTGCAAAATGTGCAACTTAATACAAACGATGAATGTGTTTAATGTTGACCGTAATATTTAAGTCTATCAAGAAATCACCGTGAACGGTTACGCAATCTTCTTGAAAAGGTTATTAGAGGTTGGACTAAGAATAAGAACCGTTTTTTGGGATGTATCTTAAATACGATAATAAAAATTTAGGAGTCTATATTTTAAATGAAGTTACGTATGTTAAACCATTTGTAAAAATAAAAAGTTTGTCAACAATATAAATTTTAGAAATCATTAACTAAACCCTTTGACATCTCCTTTAATGCTACCAATCCGCAACGCCTTCTATGTTAATGCAAGTTAAGTCTTTTTTATAATCATTTTGTCATAATTGAATTATTTTTAAGTTTTTTTTAAAAAAAACAATACCCAAACGTCTCAAAATACTGAGGGGTCTGTTTTCACAGTCTCATCACTCTTTTTTGATGATTTGTAGAAAAAAAAGCCTTTCCTAAAAGAGTTTTCCTATATTTACCAATGAAAATTCAACCAATTTTATAACAGCCAAATGTATGCTCTATGCAACTTCTGATTGAAAATCTCTCCAAAACCTATTCCAATGGCGTAAAAGCCTTAGTTGATGTATCATTATCCATTCCGCAAGGCATGTTCGGTTTGTTAGGTCCGAACGGTGCAGGAAAATCGTCATTGATGCGCACCATTGCCACTTTGCAAGATGCCGATAGTGGCTCGATTCTGTTGGGCAATATCAATGTGTCGGAAAATAAAGAAGCCGTTCGCAAAGTGTTGGGTTATCTGCCACAAGAGTTTGGCGTGTATCCTAAAATCAGTGCAGAAATGATGCTCGACCATATTGCTCGACTCAAAGGCATTGCGAACAGCAACCAACGCAAAGAAACCGTCGAGGCATTGCTACAAAAAGTCAATTTGTACAATGAGCGCAAGCGCAACCTCGGCACGTATTCGGGCGGTATGAAACAACGCTTCGGCATCGCCCAAGCCCTCATTGGCAATCCGAAATTGCTGATTGTTGACGAACCCACCGCAGGACTTGACCCCGCTGAACGCAACCGTTTCTACAACCTGTTGAGTGAAATCGGTGAAAACACCATTGTCATCTTGAGTACACATATTGTCGAAGACATAAAGACACTGTGCAATCGTTTTGCCATCATTTGCGGTGGTGAGGTCATGTTGATTGCTACCCCACAAGAAGCGGTGGCGAGTATGCAAGGAAAAGTCTGGACAAAAGCCATTGACAAAGCGGATTTAGAAGCAGAACGCACCATCCACAAGGTCATTTCGACCCAATTGAGTGGCGGCAAGCTCTTTATTCGCATCGTCAGCGACGACGCAACCGAAGCGAGTTATATCGCCGTCGAGCCCACGCTTGAAGACGTGTATTTTAACACCATTTCAGAAAAAATGGATTTAATCACCCTTTAGGTAATGATGAATGATGAATGATAAATGATGAATCTTTAATTCATCATTCATCTTTTATCATTCATCATTGCTATAAAAACCATATAACAATGTTCTGGTCAGTCTTTATTTTTGAATTAAAATACCGCATGCAACGTCCTGCGACGTATATATACTTTTTCATTTTTCTGCTTTACACGGCATTGGTCATTGGCAACGGTGGTACAGGCGTGAGTGAAAAAGTGTATCACAATTCACCCGCGGCCATTGCGGGTTTCTTTACGATTTTGAGTATTATCTCT
>JANMJN010000213.1:0-1803 GCA_031371355.1 Saprospiraceae bacterium | reverse complement strand
ATTGATTGAACATTATTATCATATTCCGTCAGATGTACAAAGTTTGAGTATGAATCGTGTATGGCCCATTCTGGAAGATAATCAAGGGTATATCTGGGTCGGTACTATTGGTGGTGGTTTGAATCGTTTGGATAGAAAAACAGGAAAATTCAAGCGGTTTCGACACGATTCCCAAAAACCATATAGCTTGCCCGATGATAATGTTTGTCATTTGCTTGAAGATAAAACGGGTAAATTATGGATACGTACAAATGGCGGCGTGAGTTATTTTGATAAACAAACAGAACGGTTCATAACATACAAACACGACCCTAAAAATGCGAATAGTTTAAGCGACGATAAGGGATCAGGTACGATGTTTCAAGACCATACAGGGCGTATTTGGGTTGCCACCAGCAATGGATTGAATTGGTTTGATGGTAAAAATAATTATTTTCATAAATACTTCCATGACCCTAACAATCCTAAAAGTATTAGTTACAACGGTATTAGTTATATTTTTGAAGACAGCAAATACAACCTTTGGGTCGGAACATGGAATGGCAAAGGACTCAACCGATGGGATAGTACAACCAATACTTTTACGCGCTTTATGAATGACCCCAAAGACCCCCGCACAATGGTCAATAGGTCTGTCTATTTTATTTCAGAAGATAAAAGTAGCAATATTTGGACAGGCGGAGGTGAGGGAATGAGTTGTTACAATCCGAAAACGAATACCTTTCGTAATTTTACATCAAGAAATGGATTGCCCAATGATGTGGCATACTCCATCGTCCCCGACACTAAAAATAGGCTCTGGATAGCGACCAATCATGGTTTGGCTTGTTTTAATCTCAATGACAGCACATTTCGCTATTTTGGACCCCATGATGGGCTTCAAAGTTGGGAACACAATGGATTTGGTTATTTTCAAAGCAAAAAAACGGGTGAAATGTATATTGGTGGTATGGGTGGTTTTAATATTTTTAACCCTGATAGTATTGGGTCAAATTCTTTTAAACCACCTGTTTATATTACATCCTTGAAGCGTTTTGTCTCTCAAGGGGGTGGTGTGAACCAAGTAGAAGTGATGAATACGCATGATATGAAAAATATAACCTTACCCCACAATGCAGGTTTGCTCACTTTTGAATTTGCCGCCCTGAGTTATAGCAACGCTTCTCAAAATCAATACACCTATCAACTACAAGGCTTTAGTGACCAATGGAATCCTTTAGGCACAAAACGGGAGGTGACATTGGCAGGTTTGGCAGCGGGCAAATACATATTGAAAGTAAAAGGCTCAAATGGCGATGGACTTTGGAATGAAACAACTGCTGAATTAGCCATCACTATTTTACCCCCTTGGTGGCAGACCTGGTGGGCATATTTGCTATATGCTTTGGCTTTTGGCTTTACATTAAGAGCTTATATTAAATACCGTTCCCATAAATTGGAGGCAGAAAAGGTAGTTTTAGAAGAAAAAGTACAAAAACGAACCAACGAATTAGAACAAAAATCAACAGAATTGGAAAAATCTTTAACCGAACTCAAATCCACGCAAACCCAACTCATCCAAAAAGAAAAACTCGCTTCTCTCGGTGAACTCACCGCAGGCATCGCTCATGAAATACAGAATCCTTTGAATTTTGTCAATAATTTCTCTGAATTGAGCGTGGATTTAGTCAAAGATTTAAAAGATGAGTTTAAAAAACCTGAAAAAGACGAAGTTTATATAGATGAATTATTCGATGATTTAAGTCAAAATCAAGAGAAAATCAACCATCATGGCAAACGGGCAAGTAGCATAGTGAAAGGCAT
>JANMJN010000208.1:0-4200 GCA_031371355.1 Saprospiraceae bacterium | reverse complement strand
TTCGGTGCAAAAGCCGTATTAATACCGAGGGTTTCTAAGGTTTAATTGTTTCTTCTCCATAACGAATTGTAAATTTGCATTTCATTAAAAATTAGAAAAAAATGACAACAATAGAAAATACAAATGACTTGATACTGAGGGGTATGCCCGATACCGCACGCGTCTGGATTTATCAATCATCGCGACCTTTTAACGATACAGAAACCATTGTTTTGACCAGCCAAATCAATGGTTTTGTTGGCGAATGGACTGCACATCGCAAAACGCTTTTGGCAGCAGGTGCTGTTTTCTACAATCAGTTCATAGTCCTCTCTGTTGATGAATCATTGAATGACGCAAGCGGTTGTTCGATTGATGCGTCGGTTTATTTCATAAAAGACATTGAAAATCAATACAATGTGCAATTGTTTGAACGCATGAACTTTGCATATTTAGACGGCGAAACAGTCAAAACAGTGCCTTCAAATGCTTTCGCTCGGCTTTATACTGAGGGGTCTATTACAGACGAAACTTTGGTATTTGATAATTTAGTCAATACAGTCGGGTCATTGAAAACAGCTTGGATAAAGCCTTTGAAAACAAGTTGGCATCGCCGTTTCGTTTAATCAAAAAAAATTATTGTTACAATGGTCAGACATGCTGTTTCAGAAGACTTTGATTTCATCTATGCCTTATATTTTCATCCAGATATCAACCCCTTTTTGTTGTATGAAATGATGGAAAAAACAGATTTTCAAGATATTTTCGATGATTTATTGTCAAAAAATTGTCTCTATATCTTTGAAGATGCTGAACAACAGGTCGGAATGTTCAAACTTGTACCATTGACCTATCGGACGAGTCATATTGCTTATTTAGGCGGGGTCGCTATTCATCCGCAATATTCCGGACGTGGTTTTGGTGTTCAAATGATGAACGAAATATTGGCTTTGAGCCAACAAAAAGGCTTTTTACGTATTGAATTGAGTGCTGCAACAATGAATGAAAAAGCCATACATCTTTATGAAAAAGTTGGTTTTCAAAAAGAAGGTATTTTGTCCCGCTACACCTATTTGAAGAGTAAAAACCAGTTCTTAGATGAAGTTTTGATGTCTTATTTGGTTAGTTAGTTGGCTGTTGCATACCACCCCTCAGTAAAAAACGCCTAAAACGAGAAGGACTCGGATTAGGCGTTTTTTATTTTCAGAAATTATATCGCTTAAACTATTCTAAGATGATAAGTTGATTCGGAATAATAACTTCATTCTCAGCAAGATTGTTGAGTTTGCGAATGTCCTCCATTGATTTACCATAGTTTTTAGCGATTGTATAAAGCGTTTCAGAAGACTGAACGACATGGTATTTACGATTAGTTCCTTTTGCAGTCACCCCTCCGGTCGTTGTTTTTGAACCGACGTAATTGTAACCTGATGGAATATCACTCTTCACAGGTTCCGATTTCAAGGTCAAAGAGTGGTCTTCGCCTTCGGTAATACTACAATTGCAATTTTCTGTACGCACGACTTGACCTGTTGCAAGTGTTTCATTTTCACTCAAGTAGTTATTTTTACGGAAATCAGCTTCTGTCATGCCGTATTGTTTTGCTAATTGAGCCACTGTTTCACCATTTAAAACAACATGTAAACCTGCTCCTTCTTTTACATAAACAGTTGATGTCTTACCCGTTTGAGACGTGGATGATTTAGGTTTTACAACCACATCATATTGTTTTGGCACATCAACCGATTTTGTTGAAACAGCCGATTTAGGTGCAGCAACTAAGAGTTTTTGACACGGTTTGATAAGATCCGTTGACAACTTATTCCACGATTTCAATTGTGCATATGAAACTTTATATTTTCGAGCAATGGCATAAAGGTTTTCACCTTGAACGACCACATGCTCGCCATCAGTATAAGGTACTTCACACTCAATTACCTTTGTAGTAATAGGTGTTTCAACCTTTTTAGGTGTTACTTTGACTACAGTATTATAGCTCATAGGTATATCGTTTGTACGTGCAACATCCATACTCGGCTTAACAACTGTTTCCGCGACCGGTGCTGCAATTTTCAATATACCGCAAGGATATAATAAATCGCTACTCATATTGTTCCACTCACGCAAACTATTGACACTCAAGCCATAACGCCTTGAAATGCTGTACAGATTTTCACCACTTTGGACAACATGCTCGCCCGCGAGAGCGATAACGCTGCATTCCACTTTTGCTGGAATAAGCTTTTCAGGTTGAATAATGGTTTGCGGCACACTGACAACTGTATTATAACTTGGTGGTACATTTGTCGGTGTATTATAGCTTGGCGGAACATCAAATCGAGTTTCATCAAAATAATCACTTTTTGTGATATTGGCATTTTCGACAATTGTTTTACTTCTCACATATACATCACCAACATCACCCGTTTCAACAGGAACATAGGGTTTTACAACCACATAAGATTCAGGTATAGGTTCTGCTTGAATAGGTGCTGGAGAAGCACTACCGCCAAGATAAGAGCAAACATCTCTACCATTGATAGCAACCAATTCATAAGTCGGGCAAGATTCAGCGTTTTCGCGTATAATACCTAAGCCAGGCAGAATAGTAACAGTCGTTTCAAATTTATTGGTTTCGCTTGGAAATACTTTAAATGTTTGAGCTATTGTATTACAAGCCTGTAATTCACCAACATAGAAAACATTGGAAGGATTAAATAAACCCCTGATATTCATACTCAAATTATTGCCCAATGCCTGTTTTAAATCAGCTCTAAAATCGTAGTTAGTCGTTACAACCGTAAGGACTCTGTCAATATTTGACATATACACGCCAGAACCAATGGCTTGAACAGCCCATCCGCTGTCTAATTTTTTACAGATAAATACTTTTCTATTGCCTGTGTTGATACCCATCACAAAGTTCTGGTCAATGTTGGCATTTTGCCAAGAAACCATGCTGGACGGCTCATTTGTATGAATAACAGGGCTTTCGATGCCAATATCGAGAAAGATTTGCTCACCTGTATTCTTATTCAATCGGTAAGAAGTGTAGAGAGCGGCACTATTAGTCCCCAAAAATTGGTGGTCTAACCTATCCATACTATTAGCATCGTAAAGTATGTAAGTATAGGATTGTGCTGATAAATTGGAAAGACCGAGTGTCAAAAAGACAACAAGAGTCGAGAGAAATGCTGTTTTCCTCATGTTGAGTGTATTTAAGAATGGATAATTATAGCGTTCCGTCCGAATTTGTTTTTAGAGAGAAGCGAACGGTTTTGTTTCAAAATTTTAAGATTCAATCTAAATTAAAACACGAAAATAAAGGATTTTTTTGAATTTCAAAACAATGTTTTGTAATATTCAAGATATTCATAAAATAAAAAAAAACTAAACACTTGTATTTTGTGAGAAATTTCTAGGTAAATTAGAAAACAATAAAAACGATAAAACTTATACGCGACAAACTTATCTTTGCTCGAAATGAAGCGATTGATGAAAAACTTCTTTCCACAAATAGTTGAACGCATTCCAAACTATGCCCGTTACCTCGTTGCTGCGGCGACATTATTGGCATTAACACCGTTATTTCCAACCAATGCGTCGTTCAAATACCGTTTTGGTCTAGGGCAAACCTGGCTTTATGATGATTTAATTGCCAATTTTGATTTTGCCATTTTGAAAACGAGTGATGAATTGGCAAAACAAAAAGCGGATATGGAACGAGAGTTTTCTCCTTATTATGAAATTGATTTAGATGTCATAAAACAACAGAAAAAACAATTTGAGGAAAATTTTAATACCCAACTAAGCCGCAGCCGCAACCAATTTCCAGATGTCGTTCGCAATACGGAGGGGTATATTTCTTATGGCAATCGCGTATTAGAAAAACTACTAAGCAAAGGGATATTGAAGCAAGACACCCTTTTACAAAATCGAGATAAAGATTTTGTCATCAATATACTGAGGGGTAATACGTCTGAAAAACAAACGGTACAAAATCTTTTGACCCCCGAAAATGCGCGCAATTGGTTGAGCGATTCTCTCCCTTTTAGCCGTTTGAGTGAACCTGAATTTTTGCTGCCTTTGCTCGAACCGTTGTTGATACCGAATTTGGCATTTAATGCAGAGAAAACACAAGCATTCAAACAACAAGAACTCGATAAAATAACAACTGCTCGCGGCATGGTAAAAAGTGGTGATCTGATTGTACCCAAAGGC
>JANMJN010000172.1:0-1810 GCA_031371355.1 Saprospiraceae bacterium | reverse complement strand
CCATTCGTTTTTCGGCTTTGTCCCACGTGACCACAACGCCGAGCGAACGGAGCATATCTGCCGTAATTTCGACATCACCAATCGGCGGCACATTTGTCAAAGTGGTTGGCGACGAACCGAGCAAAGCGGCAATCATGGCTTTGGTAGCGAAGTTTTTCGCACCATAGCACGTAATTTCGCCGTTTAGCGGATTGCCTCCGACGATTTTATAAGCAGTATTTGACATGAAAAGGGTTTGTATTGTTTGACATTGAAGCGCAAAAGTAGGGTTTTCTTGGAGAAACTAAGGGTAATATTAGTAAAGGATTAATGGATAAGTTTCTTCCAATTGTCTTTCCAATATGCCTCATATCTGTATTTAACTACCTTTAATAATGTAACAACTATCAAGACACCGCATATTCAGTCATGTGCTGCCTTACAAAAGGCGGTTGAAAACCAATCACCATTTCAGATTTTGGAATACCGCGTTCAGCCAATTGGTCTGTAACCAATATGTCAGTGTTATTCACCAATAACCATACTTTGCCATCAGGTTTAATCTGAAAATGAAACAAGATAGTATGCCTAAAAACACCTCTTTCCCAACCTGAACTAATAATTTGATAATGGTGATGCAGCGTATCATTAATGACTTGAATTTCAAATGAGTCTTTAATTTCAGACCATTCTTGAGCATAATCATTCAACCAATTTATGATGATTTGTTCGTATTTTTTAATCATTTTACTTACAGTTCTATCCATTTTTCTATTGTTATTGATTCGTGATTAAAAACAACAATTTTCATTTTTTCTTTTCTGACAACATATTCCGTCGCTGGTCGGCTAAAAAAATTGTCATAAATATTTTCATTGACCGCTAAAAACAAGATACGATTAGGCTCTTGTTCTTCCAAAAGGTCACGATAATTGATGTACTGCCCTAATGCCCCATGAAACTCATAAGTAAATGACGGACTAATAAAACTCTTTATTTCAACGACAATTTTCTTACTTTCTTTTTCAGCAGCAAATAATTTTTCAGCTCCTAAATCAGCTTCGTGTGGCGAACCAAAAACTGTAATCTTATATGGGTCATGCGTAATTGTCCAACCATCTTTTTCAAGTGCTTCTTTCACAATTTTATGATAAATATCTTTTGCCATATATAAGTTTTCATTTTAACAAAGTTACGCTTTTAAATACGTTGAGCAAAGTAAAATTGAGGTTTGGTTTACTTATCCGAAAATCTAATTTTTGATTTCTCCCACCAACTTCTCCACCTCTCCCTTAGCATCTTTCCACCAATTATAAGACCAAACAGACAACACACGCACCTCTAAACGCGCCAAATCGTGCAAAATACGGCGTTCCCAATCAGCATTAAAATAAGTGGTTTCCGTACTCAATCTGCCATCAATGCGCACGACAATCGCTTTATCTTCATCATTTTCAGGCAAAATCACGAATGGAAACGTTTGATTTTCAATCATAAAGTTCGTTTTCAGACGCTTTGGTTCAACAGCATTAGATAAGGCAGCAATAACTTCATTGACAAAAAACGATGATTTTTTAGGTCGTGGCTTGCTGTACAATGACCTTAACTGACTAAAAATCGCTTCATACTGAGGGGTCTTTCCTTGCGCCAAATTATCAGCCAATAGTATCAAATTAGACATTAAAAAAGGCATTTCAAAATCTCTACTTGCTGCTGAACTGACCAAAACTTCGCGTGGAATCGAGTTAACCCAATAGAGTTTTTGCGTAAAACAGTTCAATAGTTGTCGAAATTCCCGTTTCGGGAAACCCATTTTATCAAAATCGGGGAA
>JANMJN010000163.1:0-1839 GCA_031371355.1 Saprospiraceae bacterium | reverse complement strand
TCTAACAAGGGCTTATGATACTGAGGGGGGGGACTTCCCTTGATAGAATCGTTTGATTTTTGATTTTTTTGAGCTGTTATTCCTTGAATAAAAGCAAAAAGGCATAAAAAAGCAACGATTTTTTTCATTTCTCAAAGATTGATTAGTGTAAAACAGAAGTATTCGATTGTTGCTTTTTTGCACTCGCAACGCCATTTGATTGTGTCCGTCGAATCATGATATTTTCTAAAACGAGCATATCCATATTCGTCCGCAAATAACATTCTAAAGCGTGTTCAGGCGAGTTGACAATCGGTTCATTTTCATTGAAAGACGTATTAACCAAAATAGGTACGCCCGTTTTTTTATTAAAATTTTGAATCAAATTGTAATAACGCGGGTTGTCCTCAAGACTTACCGTTTGCAAACGACCTGTACCGTCAACATGCGTAACCGCTGGAATCAAAGCGTGTTTTTCTTTTTTAATCGGAAAAACCTTTTCCATAAAAGGCGCCTTGTCATCTATTTCAAAATATTCTGATACATATTCCGCTAGAATTGAAGGTGCAAAGGGTCTAAAACTCTCACGCCGTTTGATTTTTTCATTAAGCAAATCCTTCGCATCAGCGCGACGCGGATCAACCAAAATCGAGCGATTGCCCAAAGCACGCGGTCCAAATTCCGCACGTCCTTGAAACCAACCGACAACACCGCCGCCGATAAGGCAATCCGTGACAGTGTCCATCAATTCTGCATCTTTTAACTCTTCAAATTGAATGTTACGACCTGCGAGAATGGCTTTGATGGTCGCATTGTCAAATTTAGCACCTGTATATGCCTCATGTTTGAAAATAGGGCGTGGCATATTGAGTATTTGGTGTTGCAAAAACAAAGCAGACCCTACACTTGTCCCTGCGTCATGCCCTGCTGGAGGAACAAAAACATTTTTGAAAGGCGTGAAAGAAGTGATTTTACCGTTGCAAACAGAGTTTTGAGCAACACCGCCCGTGATACAAACATTGTCAAACTTGGTTTTGTCATACAAGTCATTGAGCATATAAAAAACGACTTCTTCGCAGACCTTTTGAACAGAAGCCGCCAAATCCTTATGATATTGGGTCAAAGGCTCGTCTTTCTTTCTGGCAGTGCAAAAAGCAGACTCCATATATTCGGAATACAACTGACCAATATGAGGATCGCCACCTTCCCAAGACATTTGAACACCCGTTTTGAAATGTGCAAAAAACTTAGGATTCAGCTCAAAAAGTCCATTGGGTTTTAAGATAACAGCACGGTGCACCTCTTCAACATATTTGGGTGTACCATAAGGGGCTAAACCCATGACTTTGTATTCGTCACCATAATGCGGAAAGCCCAGAAGTTGCGTAAAAGCCGTATAAAATACGCCTAATGAATGTGGATACGAGACGCTGTCAAGCACCTTAATCTTATTGCCGTGTCCAACTGCTCGCATCGTCGAAGTGAAATCACCAAAACCATCAACTGAAAGAATAGCGCACTCATCGAAGGGCGACACCATGAAAGAAGAAGCGATATGGCTCCGATGATGCTCCACATAATAAATAGGAGCTTTGACATATCGCACATCAAAATTGAGCCGTTCCGCTATTTCATTCTTCAGGTTTTTAAGCTTTATTGAGTTCTTTGCTCTTGAACCTATTGATTTCAATGTAAAAGCATTGCTCAATGCATAAAGCATTTTTTCACCTAATTTAGCTCTAGGGTCACGAGAAATGGTGATATAATCAACATCGCCTAAGGTAATACCAGCTTCTTGCAAACAAAACTTAATGGATTCTGTTGGCAAACCTGCCCAGTGTTTGTGGCGACGGATACGTT
>JANMJN010000155.1:0-1919 GCA_031371355.1 Saprospiraceae bacterium | reverse complement strand
GACATCGGGTCCTATTTTGACGATTAAACGGTCGGGAACGGCTAATGCCTACATCACCTACAAAGCCTTCGCTGGTTCTACGCCTAAGATTAAGGCATCGGGCAATGTTTGGAACGCGATTTCTATAAATGCCAATTATATTGTGATTGACGGTTTGGAGTTGGAAGGCAATAACGCCAATATTACTTACGCAACAGCTTTGGCTTCGTACAATGAAGCGGCGGCAGGCGGCACAAATTGGTCAACGTATGCAAATTATAATACCAATGGGCTTACAATCGGCGGTCCTGCGGCAGAATCTTTGTTTCCACACCATGTTATTGTGCGCAATTGTAAAGTGCATGATTTTCCTGGCGGCGGACTCAATTCGATTCAAGCGGATTATACAGTTTTTGAAAATAATTTGGTGTATAACAATGCTTGGTACATGATGTATGCGGGTAGTGGTATCAGCATTTTGTCTCCTTTTGATAGCGATACAATAACATCGGGTTACAAAAATATTGTTCGTAATAATATTTGTAATACCAACAAAACGACCATTCCGTGGGTTAGCTCAAATCCGCGCGTTTTGAGCGATGGTAATGGGATTATTATTGATGTCAATATCCGTCCATATTCTGGAACGGGACCCGCCTACAAAGGTCGAACACTTGTTGAAAATAATATAAGCGTAAACAATGGTGGTTCAGGCATTCATGCCTTCAAAGCTGACCATGTGGACATTATCAACAATACAGCTTACAACAACGGAACGGTAGTCGGTTATGCAGAGATATTCAGTAATCAATGCAATGATGTCAATATTATCAACAATATTATGTATGCTCGGACGGGTGCAGATTGCAACACTTCGCCCCGAAACGCAAGTGAAGTGTATGCTTACAACCTGTATTTTAATGGAAATGTCAAAAGAATGGGTGCAAATGACGTGGTTGCCGACCCTAAATTTGTGAATTTGTCCACCAATTTGGCAGTTGGTAATTTCTATGTGCAAGCCAATAGTCCTGCGTTGAATACAGGTAGCAATATTTTAGGGCAATACAGTTCAAAAGATATTCTCGGCGTTGCCCGTCCGCAAGGTGCAAAACCCGATAAAGGGGCTTATGAATTTACGACGGCGTTAAGTCGTGTTGAATCGTTGCCGCTTCAAGACAAAACAAGCCTTTTCCCGAACCCTGTTAAAGACGTATTTGCTATTCGTTTACCGCTACAAAATACGGATACGTATGTAGAAATATTTGATTCAAGCGGTGTTTCAAAGCAAAAACAAGTCCTACCGAACCTCATCAATGAGGTGACGATGAAACAATTTTCAACGGGTTTTTATTTTGCTGTGATTTATCAAAATGGGCAGAAAGTGGCAGTGCATAAGTTTGTAAAACAGTAAAAATACTGAGGGGGTCTTACAAAATAAAAAATAATCAACTCATGGTCAATTTTAGATGGATAGGAACAATCGTTTTCTTCCTTTTACAAAATACGGTCAGCAAAGCGCAAGATATTTATCTCGACACCAATTGGAAATACAGTTTTCAAGACAGTGCCGCCTTTGCATCCCCCGACTTTAACGATGCTGAATGGCTTGAAAAAAGCGGCAATGCTTTGATGTTTACTGAAAAGGAATTAACGTCTCCGACGCGTATCTGTTGGATGCGTAAAAATTTTGTTATTTCATCAAATTTGAAGAAAAAACTTGGTAAAGCGGGCGCATTATCCCTGTTTTTGGGTAAAATATATCAATCGGATGTCTTTTATTTCAATGGCGTATTGGTCGGTAAAACGGCTTTATCAGACCCTAAACGCGCCTATTTGTTGGATGAAAAAAACATTCGTTGGCACAAACCCAATACCGTTGCAATTCAGATGCGCTATTGGGGCGGCAAATGTGGTATCGAAGCCGCACCGCCGTACATCGG
>JANMJN010000154.1:0-8148 GCA_031371355.1 Saprospiraceae bacterium | reverse complement strand
AATACGCCATCTGTACCCGTCAGAGGTTGACCATTCAGTAAGCCTTCTACTGCACGGGTCTTGTACTGTTCATAATCAAATGTCTTTTCCATTTACAAAGTTAATAAAAATTTGTATTGACACAGTTTAGTGAACACTCTCTGGACTCAATAAGAATGAATAAAATTTAAGCAGAAAATTTGTTTTTGTTCTTATTTCAGTCAGTATTTGTGTTAAATAGCGATGTTTTTTAAATAATCTAAATGATTTATCAAAAAAAAATGAGGATATTCTCTCACAATAAAGAATATTTTATAAAAAATAGAACTTATTGAACAAGGTAGTTTATTCATTTGGAGAAGCTATCGGAATTGATATTTTATTCCGAAATACTTGTTTTTTAAGGCATAAGTGAATGATGAATTATAAATGATAGATGATGAACTTTTCAAGCATTGACTTATAATGCTTTATCATTCAAAATGGAAGATTTTAGCTCATTCATGTTATTATGGTTTGTTTGAGTAGCAAAAATGCGAATAATTTCTTAAAAATAAAATTAAAATATTACTTTAATACAGTTAACTTCGGAGATATTAAAAAGTTTTAATTTTAGGAAAAAAAAATGATAAAAGAATACGTTGAGTGCCGAGAGCCTACTATATAGCGTTGGTCGTTCTCGAAACTTTTTTTGTATCTAATTCACACAAAAATGGTTTAGTCCATATTACGTGCAGAGTGTTCGGCAATTGAATCCTCAGAACCTAATAAACCGTGATAGTCATCCCCGAAATCCTGCGGCTCCTCGAAATAAGGAAAAATACGACCTGTTTACAAAGCAAAAAGAGACAATTTGGCTTATCTTTGTCACGCTTAATATTTAAAAAACAAAAAATATTCATTAATCAAATCAAACGCTTTATTAAATAATGAAAAAACTGCACTTATTCCTATTTGCAACAGCTTTAACGCTCGGTGCCTTAGCGTGCTCTAAAAAAACAACAGGGAGCACAACAACAACAACAACGACCACGCCGACTATACCGACTACCCCGACGACAACAACCCCGACAACCACAACAACGCCAAGCAGTACTGACATTGTGACACCTGCTGGCAAAATGAAATTTATTGATGTCGCTAATTTCAATTTAAACATTCGCCCGCAAGATGATTTCTTTGAATATGCTAATGGGACATGGTTGAAAAATACCCCCATACCAGCCTCTGAATCTCGTTGGGGTAGTTTTAACGAATTGCAAGAGTTCAATCAAAAAGCATTGAAAGCTATTTGCGAAGACGTAGCCGCTAAGCCAGGCATAAAAGGCTCTATTCAGCAAAAAGTAGGTGATTTCTATGCAGCTGGTATGGACTCTGTGACCATCGAAAAAGCAGGCATTGCGCCTTTGAAACCTTACCTCGACCGCATTGATAAGGTGAAAAACTACCTTGACCTATTGGACTACATAACTGAAGAATATGCAGAGGGCAATGGCTCACTTTTCGGATTTCGTGGTGGCTTAGATGCTAAAAACAGTATGGCTTTTGTCCCTCAAATCTTTGCAGGGGGCCTCACTTTGCCAGACCGTGATTATTATCTAAAAGATGATGACCGCATGAAAAAAGTACGGGCAGCTTACGAAACGCATATTTTCAACGTCTTCCGCCTGTTGGGTGATTCAGAAGCCAAAGCGAAAACGGCTGTTACGGACATTATGCGTATTGAAACGGCTTATGCCAAAGCCCGTTTAAGCCGTGTTGAACTCCGCGACCCTGAAAAACGGTATAACAAAATGACGATTGCCGACCTCGAAAAAATCTGTCCACAGATGCGTTGGGCTGATTTTATGGTGAAGGTCGTTAAAGGTACAAAAACCGACTATGCCATCGTAAGTGAACCTAATTTCTTGAAAGAAGTGAGTAATCAACTCAAAAATGGTCAACTCGAAGATTGGAAGAGCTACTTGCGTTGGAATAAGGTCAAGAACGCATTGCCCTTTTTGAGCAGTGCTTTCGTGGCAGAAGGTTTCAAAATGCAACAAGCCCTAACAGGTCAAAAAGAGATGCAACCGCGTTGGAAACGGGTATCAGGCATGGCGGACAACCTTTTGGGCGAAGCTTTAGGACAACTGTATGTCGAAAAACATTTCAAGCCTGAAGCGAAAGCACGTATGGCTGAACTCGTTGGCAACTTGATGAAAGTGTATGAAAAACGCATCAATGCACTCGACTGGATGAGTCCAGAAACAAAAGCCAAAGCACTTGGTAAACTCTCAACCTTTGTTCGCAAAATCGGCTATCCTGACAAATGGCAGGACTATACCCCCCTCAGTATTGACCGTTCAAAATCGTATTTGGACAATGTTGTTGCCGCGAATCGTTTTACGTTCAATGACAATATCAGCCGCATCGGTAAACCTGTTGATAAAACACGTTGGGGTATGACTCCACCGACGGTCAATGCGTATTACAATCCGACGCAAAACGAAATTGTATTTCCTGCGGGCATCCTTCAATTTCCATTTTTCAATAACGATGCCGACGATGCTTTCAATTACGGCGGTATTGGTGCCGTCATAGGACATGAAATCTCTCATGGCTTCGACGACCAAGGACGTAAATTTGACCTCAATGGCAACTTAACGGATTGGTGGACAGCAGACGATGCCTCGAAATTCACAGTCAAAACAGATATGGTTGTGGATCAATTCAACAACTATAAAGTGTTAGACACGATGCGTGTGAATGGTAAGTTGACTTTGGGTGAAAACATCGCCGATTTAGGTGGCTTGGCTGTGGCTTACGAAGCCTTCAAAACCTATTCGCCGCAAGCAAAAACCAATCAAAAAATTGATGGTTTTACGCCAGAGCAACGCTTTTTCCTCGCATGGGCGCAAGTTTGGCGCAGTAAATACCGCGACGAAGCACAAGCGAATCAGATTATGACTGACCCACACGCTCCGGGCAGGTTCCGTTGCAATGGACCTTTGACCAATATGCCCGAGTTTTATGAAGTTTTTGGTGTCAAAGAGGGAGACAAAATGTATCGCCCAAGTCGGGTGAAGATTTGGTAATTGTTTGATTATTAAGACAATAAGTACAAAGACGATAAGATTCTTAAGTGAGTTTTATCGTCTTTGTATTTAAAATCTTAATGTTTTGTCGTTTTGAATAAACTATCTTAAATTTGTCAAAAAAGAAAAGAAAATGGACGAGCAAATAGCGGTTTTAAAAATGCCAAAACAAGGGACTTTGGCTTATTTGGAGGAATTTCCAAACGAAATTCTCACAATGGGCTTTGATGAATATTGGGATAATGAACTCAAAAATGAGTATAAAAGCCAATTTTTTAATAACAAAGTAACAGCCATTATGCCTTACACATCAAAAAACCACAACCGATTGGTTAAAAACACAATAAAACAGCTTGATGACCATACGGCGCAACAAGGCGCAGAATTGTTTTTTGAAACACGCCCTGTTTGGATTCCATACTGTAACCTCAACACTTATCCTGACATTTTTATCGTCGAAGAATCAACCATCATTAAGCGCAAGGGGTATCAATTGGCTGAAATGTCCCCCTCAGTAATCATCGAAGTTTTGTCAGGAAGTAAGGCAGATTTTGATAGAGGTGAAAAATGGCGTTGCTACAAAACGATAGAGACTTTGAAACAATACGTCCTCATTTCACAAGACCAAATATTGATCGAAACCTTTGAAAATCAAGAAGGTATAAATCTTTGACATGTTTTGTATCCGGAAAAGTCAAAGCTAACTTAGACACAAGACGATAAGAGATATTTTCATCAATCAGTAGTTTCATGCGGCTAACAGAATGCGTTGCTGCCGATTAGCGGCAAATTCAAGTGCAATTGTAATATCTTCCCGCGTTAACTCAGGAAAATCTTCCAATATATCATCAAATGACATATCAGATGCTAACCACCGTAATATATCTTCAACGGTAATACGCATATTGCGAATGCAGGGCTTACCACTCCTTTTATCAGATTCGATAGTTATGACGTTTTTATATATAAACATAGAGTTATTATTTTAAGCAAAATTATAGATTTTAATCAAAAATCAATTGTATTTCTTCTTTATATTTAAAAATCAGTGCCCAAAGCTAAATGCAGCATCGGTTTCTGAACTTCCCTCGTTTCTATGCCCCAACCATAGTCGGCGCGCACCACGTAGCCAAAAAGCAAAATCCTTGCGCCAAAGCCATAACTCGCTACAATAGGGTCTTTGAAATAATTGACTGTGACGACGACGGGTGTATTTTTAGTAATATCCTTAGGCAAAACAATGGTATTGAGCGGATTGTCTCTGCGGAATGGATTCGAACCATGCCAAGCTGTTCCAGCATCAAAAAAGCCAACCAATTGGAAATTGCGCCAAAAAGAAGAGGACAATGGTTTCGATGAAAAATATTTGACGACCGGAATACGCATTTCAGCATTAAAGACAACATTTGACGTGCCATTTCGGATATTTCGGTTGAACCCACGCATATTCGCCGCCAAAGTTTGGAAAGCATAATTGTCCTGCGGAATCGAAATATCGTTATTGAAATTAGAAAAAAGTTGATTGTCAATACCACCCAAAATGAATAAGTTTTTTTCTGCACCAAATGACGTTGCACCCGCAAAACGTGCCGCAAATATCGAATGTTTCAAAATGCGCTCATAGTGCCGTGCATCGAAACCAACAATACCCATAAATCCTGAATTAAGTTTAAATTTGAAATCATCCACAAAGTCTAATTCAAATTTTTTGACCAAATCCACCCAAACCTTAGCGCGAGAACCCATTTTAGCATTCACTTCAAGGTCAATAGCATTATCAAAAACATAATCGAAACGGATACCTATACGTTGTTCCTTCAATGTAGGCGCATTCAGCGATGTTTTGTCTGTCGCTAATTGCGTATAGCGGTCAGAGCGCAGAGTGCCAGTTGCTTGTACGCGTTGATAAATATCTAATGGATAACGGACTTCATATTGCCCCAAAGTCGTTTGCGTGCGGCTGCGGCGGTTGTCTAAAACAGAACTATTGTTATCGCTAAATTTTGTTGATTTATGATAAATTGCATAACGCCTGTCTAATCTGCGTTTTTTGTCATCAAAAAACATAAATGCTTCATAACCATTAAAAGTCGTTGGTATCCGAACGCCGCCTTCGAGTTGGAAGTCTTCGAGCAAATCTTTGAAATTGCCTTTCAACAAAATGCCCATCGGTGGGGTCGTAAAGCCTTGTGGTGTGCCAGCATAACTGTCTAAACCACCAAACAAAAGATTATTATCCAATTTTGAAGTAAAATAATCGGACCTAAACTTTAAACGATACGGTGATATACGGCCAGGACGGAAAACGTGGATTTTTTTATTGTTATCTTCGTTTTTAGCTGCCAAAATCGAATTTTCAGGTATAGATACTGAGGGGGGCTGAATTTTCTGTTCTGTTTTTTCAGGTGTGATTTGAGTCGTTTTCGGTTTTTAATAGGTGTCAAATTCACTTTGAAAAACGTATCTGTAAATATATATTTTATTTTTTGCAGGTGGTGTCTCCACCTTCGGTTCTGTTATCGGTGCAGTGGTCAATGGCGGTTTTTCAGAGGTTGGTGCAGTCGTCACAGCGGGCGGCATAACGCCATTAATAGGCTTGTTGCTCTGCCCTTTTCCTTTTGATTGTCTGATTTGCAACTGCTTTTTCCAATACCAATAATGTGTAAACGTAGCGGTTATGGCTGAATCAAGCTGCAAAGGTACTATTTGCACATGAGGCACCCCCTCAGTATAAAATACTTCTGCGACCTTTCCGACACGTGGCGCAGTGCTTTGTGCCGTGATATTATGGTCATAATTCGAGTTGTTTTTAACAATGGCTATTTTTTTCCAAATAGGTTTTAAAACGGAGGAATCAACCTTTTGCGTAGGCGGGAATTGCCGCATAGAGTCTTGCATCACTACAATATCCACCTTTTCCTTAAATTCATTGGTGACATAAAAAACTGTATCTGTCCGGACCAAAAAGTCTTCTAAACGCCCTATTTGCCGATTGTAAACGCCGCTTTCGTCTCTTAGAAATGTAAAAAACGTGGTGTCAATTGCTGCGGGGCTACGCTCATCGGCATCAAGGGTAGCGGTTAAACGGACAAGGTTTTTGGACGTATCTTCTAAATCTTTATAAAACAAATCGAAACGATTGACTGGCAAAACAGAGTCCAAACGTTCTGTCTCCCATCGTTCATTGAGTCTATTGGATGAAAAAATAATGCCTTTATGTCCTTCAAGATTGACGGTCACAGCATCGAGGTCGTCCCAATGGTCGTTACTCAATTGTCTTAAACCAGTCGTTGCCGTGTTGTAAATAAAAACATCGGAATAACCGCGTACACTTGCAGTCAAAACCATATCTTTTCCATTCAAAAAATCAACTGAAAAGACACGTTGTACGTCGGGGTTGAACTTCTCCGTCTTGGTTTTAGCTTTATTATTTTTGACGTTTTTTTCAAAAGTATAGACCTTATCTCGTTTTTCATAGATCACAAAAAGCCGTTGATTGTCTGGATTCCAAGCTAAAAAGGGGTATTGATAGTCGGTCGCTTGAAAAGGATTGCGTGTGCCCCCCCTCAGTATCAACTCTCTTTTACCTGTCGAAACCTCTTGAACATAGACTTTCCAGCGTCCAATTTCATTTTGAATATACGCCAATCGTTGACCATCAGGGCTGATTTTTACTTGTGGCATCGGTAGTTTTCGCTTGTTTTTTATCTTAACTTGCTTGGAAGTGGACAGTTTGGTGGCGTCAATCAATTCACGCTCATATCTTTTTCTATAAAACTCCATACAAGCCAAACTCGTAGCATCGAAAGGCGTTCCCAAAACATACATCACCGCATCGTCGAGCGAGCGATTGATGCGGGTCAAATACAACAGATTACTCACATTGGCTTTGCCAAATTGTTGAGCGATATAAAACCAAAAGGCTTGTCCTGCCAAACGGGGTTCGGCGAGGGCAAATTTGTTGAAATTTTTATATTTTTTTGTTTGAAAAATGTCGCGCATATGGTCGTCAGAATCCGTGCTCCATTCCTCTCCGATATAAGCCAATAAACCGACTTTAAACCATTCAGGCAAGTTGAGTGAAATGGCATTTTGCACCACTTCTTGCAAATTTGAGCCAAAAAGCATAGCATTTAGAAACACGCCCGCAATGCCTTCGCGCACCTGTTTCCGCAAATGCGTATGGTCGCCGTCGAAGTGGACGAACATTTTTTCGCCCACCACTTTGACCTGTCCACTCTTTGTTACAAAAGTTTCTTCCGAACCAATATTCGATTGGTGTAAATCTGTGAGGTCGGTATAGACAATGATTTCCATTTTGTCGTTGAGGCGATATTCAAGGGTCTTTTGGATTTCCTCGAAGTCCATTTCAGCCAATTGTGCTGCCGCTTGCCCTACGAAACGACCTTGACCATACCAGTAAGTAATGAAGTTTTCACTTTCATACTGATCCCAATCGTCAAAAAGTTTATGGAATTGCACCCGATTTTTGCCGAACTGCATCTGGTTGATTTGTCCGATGGCAAAAAGTGGCAATAAACAAAGCCAAACAAGTGTGAGTTTTTTTATCATGGTCGCTGTATGTAAGGTAAAAGTGTTATGATGCCAAATAAAACTTCAAATTCGGAAAAATATACGAAACGAACAAAAATTTAAACGTTAAAATTGTTGGAATAGTTGTATTGCTTTATTGTTGAATGTCTGTATTGTTGAATTGTTCATAACAATATAGCCATTCAAGAATGCAACAATACAATTAAAACGTTACCAAAATGATAAATAGGCTTCTAAAAGAAATCCTTGGCTAAAATTTTGCGTCCTTTATAGATATGGAAACTTTTCTTAAAATACTGCCCTTTTCGGCACTCGATGATACCGCACAGTGGTTGGCGTTTGGGCTCAATTTGGCTTACGTGGTTTTGGCAGGTCGGGGCAATATTTGGTGTTGGTTTTTTGGCTTTTTTGGAACAATTTTCCAGTTTGTCGTTTGTGTAGATGCCGATTTGAAGTCTGATGCGGCTTTACAGGTCTATTATGCTTTTTCTGCTATTTACGGTTGGTACAGTTGGCAGGAACGCAATGAAGATGGCGAGCC
>JANMJN010000149.1:0-3847 GCA_031371355.1 Saprospiraceae bacterium | reverse complement strand
AACATCGGTACTCAATCCGACGACAACCAAGCCTGAATAGCCTGATTTTGAACCATTTATACTCATGCCATACGTCAAACTGTTATCACCCGTACCTGTAATGCGGATATAGCGACAATTATCAAATGACATCGTATGATAATCATTCGTGCTTAAATTGACCAAACCACCACAATTTTTGAAGATAATGGGCGAATCAATCGTCCCTTGAAAATCAGTAAATCGGATTTGGTTATAGTTTCCAGCTGCCAAGCAAACCGTTTGCCCAGGCTGAATGTGTAAATAACTGGAGCCTGTTTTACCCGGCGTCCAAGGACGATAAGTAAGATAAGGCGGTGATGTGGTTGGTGTAATGGTTACGTCACAACCACAGGACGTTTGGGCGGTAGCTACATAGCTCGCGCATAGGAGCAAAAATGCACCTAATAAGAATTTAGTTTTATCCATCTTATTTAATCAGATTTGAGTTACTAAATAGGTTATTTAAAATAATGATCGGTTGTTGCCTGACATACAATTTGTATGTCGAGGCAATTGGTTTAAGTTGCTTTGTCATAAATGACAAGCATTAAAAAGTAAACAACTTGAAGTGTTTTGCTTAAATGTTATTTTATTACCGCAGGAAGTTTAAATAAATAATGAAAATGAAAATAGAAATGATTTAAATGTTGATAAAATGAGTTTAATATTTGCCTTGTGTCGTAAAAGTTGTTTGTTAATTAGTTTATACTTAATGGATAATGAAAAGTGGATAATGGATAATTCAAAAAATTGAAAATCAGTTTGTTGCTGTAATATTTTTAGGCAAACTATTTTCAATTGAGTATAATTTATATACAGAGACAGTCCTTGCCTTCAGTAAAAAGCAAAGCAAGGCTTGAATTCATTGTATGACAATAGAATTTCACCTTACATTAGGTAGTGAAACCTGATGTAACAGACCAGTTTTAATTAAATTAATTTGAAAATTCAATGCTTTAATTCATACATCGGCACCTCACATACTGTTGTGATTTTGTTGACGAAATAGAAGCTTCACAACCAAAAGAAGTTTGCAGAATGGCGTCTAAATTGAAGCCGGAGGGCATTTTTACCCGAAAAAGTAATTTGTATTTATTCATTTATCAAAATTATTTTGCTTAAATAAAATTGTTTATCATGCAAATATAATTGACTACTTGTTAACGAACAAACTATTTTATCTTTTTTTTAAATTATTTTTTTTTATTATTCAAATTTATAAACATTATTTGGATAAATGCTTTGTACTATTGCATAAATAGTTGAAAATGGAAAGTAACTATGTTCAATTGTAAATGTCTTTTAAACAATTATTCATAGAAATACTGAGGGGGGGAATAAATTTATCTTAACTTAAGTTAATTCTTAAAGCAAATCAAAATGAAATTTACATTATTCATCTTTACCTTTTGCTGCTTATCAGTTCAATTCTTGTTGGGGCAGTATAAATTTGATAACAAACTCTATCGGACTATTTATCTTGAAGATTTATGTCAAGAACTCAAAAAATCACCTAATGCACTGCGACCCTACCACAAAAATGAAACAACCATCTTATTATTGACATTATTGACAAATTACTGACAATACCTATGACCGTGACGGATTGAAATACATTAAGGTCTCGGCGGCACAGGTTTAAACGGTTTATCAAACGTATTCGCCCCTTGTACTTTGACTTTGCGTTTATAAACTTTATCCACGCTTGTTACATATAGCACATCGAAATTCGGTCCACCAAAACAGAGATTGGAAGCCTGTCCAATCGTCGGTACAGGAATAATGGCATTCACACGCCCCATTTGGTCAAGAACTTGAACCCCTAAACGACACGCCACATATACACGCCCTTGTCTATCGCATTTGATGCCATCTGACCACGCATTTTCAGCCGTATCGGGAACATGCAACCAACCATATCGTTGTTTATGGGTCAAACTACCATCAGCATTGATTTGATACACCCAAACCCAATGTGAAGCAGATTCCGTCACATACATCTGTGTTTGGTCTGGAGATAGACATAAACCATTGGCGAATTTAATCCCTAAATCAACCACCACCCTTTCGCCATTGGGTTTCAAAAGCCATATCTTACTGGGTTTTTCGCTGCCATCGGGCTGTGTGATATAGATATTGCCATTCTTGGCAACGAGAATATCATTACCGCCGAGACTATCTGCCAAAACAGTCGCTTTCAGTTGTTTATCATAACTTATTACATGTCTGTCCGTACAGCCCCAACCGCTTGTAATGGTTATCATGCGCCCATCATCTGAAAAAGTAGTGCCGCTGGCACATTTTGAGGCAAAGGGCAGCAATTGCACCTTACCATCCAAACCCACTTTATAGGTTTTACCATTGGGAATATCTTGAAAAAAAACTTCTCCAGCAGCATTGGCGATGACCCCCTCAGTAAATTTATGTCCTTCACTCACCAATTCCCAACCTTTGTCATTCGGTTCAAAAATATCAGATAAGAAAGGATTTTTAGTTTGAACATTCTTAATCGGTTTTGGATAATCTTTCCACAACCAACGCATGGCTTCTGGAAAAACAGCTGTGCCGTGTTTGCTATTGTGCGCGCCTTCGCCCCAAACATGATTGACTTCATAGCCCGAGAATGTCAAGGCGCGTTCCATACTTTCATTGGCTTTCCACCAATCACCGCCATAGATATTGAGGTCATTTGAGCCATCTTGAAGAAAAACACGAATCGGTTTTGGTTCATATTTCCGAATGAGCGTCGGATAGTCATTTGCGCCACGCAAACCGACATACGTACCAATGGCACTAAACACCCTTGAAAACGCATCAGGACGCTCCCAAGCAGCCGTAAAAGCGCAGACTGCCCCACTACTCGAACCGCCAATCGCTCTGTCGTTGCCGTTTTGAGATAAATGAAGGGCGCGACCATCTTTTGTTTTCATTTTCTCCACTTCGGGCAGTATTTCAGTCAAAATAAACCGCGCGTAGGCATCACCGAGTCCATCGTACTCAAAACTGCGATTGAGTCTATCAAGTGCCATCGCCGTATCGCTCGCTCTGACACGTCCGGGATTGACAAAAACAGCGATGGTCACAGGCATTTCCTTGCTGTGAATCAGATTGTCAAAAACGGTGGGTGCTTTCCACTGGATGCCGTCTTGATTGACATAGACACAAGCGAGTTTGTCGGGCGTGTATTGGGTTGGTACATACACCCAAAATTCCCGCCACGTGCCTGGAAATATTTTTGAATTATCGAAAGTGCCTTTGATGATTTCTCCTTTGGGTACGCCTGCTTGTTCTATCGAAGCAGGGTCAACGGGATAGTTTTCTGTCACCGTTTGAGAAAAAAGGGGCGATTGCCACAGTAAAAAGAGGAGTAAAAAGCCTAATTTATTCATTCTTGTCATTCGTTTTAACAACAATGATAAGCAATAAAAATAATTAAGTAAAATGTAATTAACAACATTGTCTTTTTTTTTTAACACATAGACTCATAGCACACATAGAAAAGCACTAAATGATGTGGTGTTTTTTCAGATAATTTTAGAAACTCTTTTAAACCCTAAAAAACTATGTGTACTATGAGTCTATGTGTTAAAGAAAAAAAATCCATGTTATTATTCACCATTCTCTAAGCCGCTACTGCCACATCAACCGCTTCCATCACCACATTCAAGGTATTATACACGCCCGTTTTCACTTCAAATTCATCGAAGACGACATCTTTGTAGCCTTTGCAGCTAAAAATAACGGTGTATGTCCCATTTGCCAATTGAGCGATGTCATATTTGCCCAATTTATCTGTCTCATATGTCTTTTCTTTACCTTCAACCAC
>JANMJN010000080.1:0-4011 GCA_031371355.1 Saprospiraceae bacterium | reverse complement strand
ATTGTTGAAGCGAAAAAGCAAGGTTGCGATGTTGTCATCGTGGATACGGCGGGTCGTCTCGCTGTTGATGAACAGATGATGGCAGAGATTGCTAAAGTAAAAGACGCTATTTCGCCCAATGAAACGCTTTTCGTTGTGGATTCAATGACGGGTCAAGACGCGGTCAATACGGCAAAAGCTTTCAACGACAGACTCAATTTTGATGGTGTTGTATTGACCAAATTGGATGGTGATACGCGTGGTGGTGCTGCTTTATCCATCAAATATACCGTCGGTAAACCCATAAAATTTGCTTCAGAAGGCGAAAAAATGGATGCCCTTTCTGAGTTTTATCCAGACCGTATGGCGAGTCGGATTCTCGGTATGGGTGATATTGTTTCAATGGTCGAAAAGGCACAAGAGCAATTTGACGAAGTTGAAGCCAAACGCATTGAAGCGAAAATTAAGAAAAACAAATTTGACTTCAATGACTTCATCGCTCAAATGGAACAAATAAAAAAAATGGGTGATTTGAAATCCTTGATGAATATGATTCCGGGTATGTCGAAAGCCATGAAAGATGTGGATATTGACAACAGTGCTTTCTCAAAAGTTGAATGTATCATTCATTCTATGACACCAACGGAACGTGCAAATCCAGAACTTGTATTGAGTACTAAGAAGCGCAAAGAACGCATTGCCAAAGGAAGCGGTAAAACATTTGAAGAAATCAATGCTTTTTGCAAGCAATTTGACCAAATGAAGAGCATGATGCACCAGTTTTCAACAGGTAAATTTCCGATGCAACCGCAGCGGGGTGGTTTTAGACGCTAAAATACTGAGGGGTACAAAAATTAAATAAAAGCCGTGTGGCTAAAAACGCAATTATAAAATATGTCAAATTTTAAAGACTTCGACGATTTACCAATCAACTGGAGTGACCACGAGGATATAGCTATGAAACTATATGAACGTTTTGGTGAAGACTTTACGGAGTCAAAAATCTATCGCATTCGATTTACTGAATTACTTCAATGGATTTTGGAAATTCCAACTTTTGAAGGGAAAAAAGAGGGTTCTACTGAAGCGCATCTTGAGCAAATTCAAGCAAAATGGGTTTATGAGTGGCGCGACAACAATAAATAAGTCTGTTAATGAATGAAATGGAAGAATTTAATATAGCGTACGACCTCCGAAACGCAGCGACTATCCACAATCCACTCGGTTATTTTCGTGAAATCAATACATTTATTTTTGATGTAGATGGCGTGTTGACTGATGGAAAACTCCTTGTTACTGAGGGGGGCGAATTTTTGCGAACCTTCAATTCAAAGGATGGTTATGCGATTCGGCGAGCTATGGAGGAAGGTTATAATGTCTGTATCATTACGGGTGGTCGTGGTGGTAGTATTGAGCATCGGATGAAAAAACTCGGAGTTCGTCAAGTATTTACAGGGGCAGATCCGAAATTGCCCGTTTTTCTACGTTATTGCGAAGTGCATGACATAGACCCTTTGAAAACTTTATTTTTGGGCGATGACCTCAACGATTTTGAAGTAATGCAAAGAGTTGGTTTGCCTTGTTGTCCTGCTGATGCTTGTTCTGAAATCATAGGCATCAGCAATTATGTCTCACCTTTAAAGGGTGGTGGTGGTTGTGTTCGGGATGTGATTGAAAAAGTGATGAAACTACATGGGAAATGGTTGAATCATTTGACAGTGAGTGGATAAACGTTAAATAAAAAAAATAACAAGACTTTTACTTTTTGTCTCTTATTTATGGTATTAATTTTGTATTTTAAGGACATAATTTTAATATCTAAATAGAAATAATTTTGAAATCATCATTTCTTTTTGCACTTTTATTTTGTGCATGGGGCTTGAATGCCCAAAATAACACCCAAAAACAAGTCGAGCGTCACGAATATCTTTCCGTTCAATGGTTTGGCATTACATATCACCCTGGCGGGGGCAGTGTCTTTATGCGCGATAATTATCCCCTAAAACTCGACAAAGAAGCCTATTTGGTGTTCAATGTAGGTGCGGCTGTAAGTTATGATCGCGATTTATCCAAATATTTTTTCATACGTGCACAAACAGGTGCATTCATGGATTGCGCTTGGCAAAAGTCCGCTTATGCGCATGTGGCTCTGCATTTTACAGGTTTGAAATGGGGGAAACACAGTATTAATGGGGGCTTAGGACCTATGTTCCTTGTACGTCAAGACTGGGGCAAATTTGAACGCTACCGTCGTGGCGATGATTTCTTTGGCGACCGTGTTAAAAATGGTTGGCAATACCGCTTTTTCCCAGTTGGCGGCGAATTGGAATATTTGTATCAAGTTAATAACAAAGTTCAATTCCAATATTCTGTTATCCCAGGTTATCCAGCTGTAATTACTTCAAAAATCGGGGTGCGTATTAAACTCTAATTTGGGCAAAATACGCCTAATTCAGATTTCATAAAAAGACTTTTTTCGACACAATTTCTATATTTCAATCCCCAACAGGTTCTCCTGTTGGGGATTTTTTATTTATTTTACAGCAGAGATATGGCTATATACCAATTAACAATCAAATAAATGAAAAAATCTAAAAAAAAACGACTTAAACAAGGCGAAACCCTCAATGGCAGCTGGCTCAATCTCGGTAGCGTATTAACAGCTGATATGATTGCTGCGCAGTTGTTTCCGATGGTTTAGTACCCCCTCAGTATTTTATTGAAAATAACTATTAAAAGGCATTAAAAAAATGGGCAATTTAAATTTTAAGCATTTCTGGAAGTCAAAAACATCCATTCTCTTAGTTTACTTCTTTTTATTATCAACATTTATATTGGTAGGGCAGCCTTCAAATGCCCTGAAAGATGCGGCATTGGTCTATAAAAACTATAAACCAAAAAAGAATGATAAAGTCATTTCGAGGACAAAGTACATGGAAAAACTCTATGGCTGCTACGTTTGTACCTGATAATTCGATGGGTAAGCCTTGTCCTAAGCTACCTGTGAAATTAAAATTGAAAGAAGCCAATCCATCTCCTGTACCTGCAAAACTGGGTGGCGCGAAGTTGGTCACAGTGATGCCATTATACCGTCCAGTGACAGCTAATGTGTTGGAGATAAGTGTGGGTGAGGAAATAGCCGCTGTTTTGTATCTGAATTGCAAGTTACCTGCACCGAGTTTAAAGGTAAAGCCACTTGCAATGACACCTAATGTCACATCTAAGGTTGTGCCATTGTTGGAAACAGCGTAGGTTAAGCAATAAGTTTGTGCTTTTATCTCCTTCCCTAATGAGGCAAAGGCAGCTAAAAGCAGTAAAAACTTATACTGAAAAGTAAGTGATTGTATTTTCATAATAAGAGAATTAAAAGTTGAGACAAAGGATTTTTTAGTAACTTGAAATGAGGTAAAATATCAAAAATACTGAGGGGGGTTATTATACTATTGTGTTCGATTAACTTTAAGTGTTCCCTGAAAATGAGTGTGATTTAGCTCAATGTCTCACTAATTTAGCTCGTACCCCTTGCATATTTAGCTCAATGTCTCACTAATTTAGCTCGTACCCCTTGCACATTTAGCTCAATGTCTCACTAATTTAGCTCGTACCCCTTGCATATTTAGCTCAATGTCTTGCTAATTTGACAGTATAGCTTTAGTTAATTTGACAAGGTTCTTTGCAATAGAAGCTGCATTTTGTAAATTCATCATTCATCATTCATCATTCATCATTCATCATTCATCATTCATCATTCATCATTTTCTAAAAGGTTTAAATACTGAGGGGGGTTTAAAATCAAACAGAAACCCCACACTCAGTAAAAAAACCTTTGTCATAATAGAAATGAAATCTACTGTTTGACAAATTTCACTTGTTCTTCACCAACTTTGACAACATAAGTTCCACTGATTAAGTGTGCTACATTGATGTCTTTTCGTTCTGCTGTTTTGCCATTCATAACTTCCTTACCCAAAGCATTTAAGATATGAAAATCTTGTTGTTGTAAATCAGTATTTAAAGGCACATCAAGGGTGA
>JANMJN010000068.1:0-1813 GCA_031371355.1 Saprospiraceae bacterium | reverse complement strand
GTTGTTGAAGGTATAAAAAAAGGATTTGAAAGCGTAAAACATGTTCAATACATGGATAATGGGAAAGCAACTATTTATGCAGAATTGAAACTCTTCGATCAAAAAGTAAAGTTGGAATACTGGCAGGTTGAAGAAATGAGTATTGAAGGTCTAAAAAAGCGCTTCTCTGAAAATTGGGCTATAAAGCAATTAATGAATGAAAATTATACTCCCCTCAGTACGAATAATAATTAGCGAATGTAAAATGATGAATTTTGTCGCCCAACTTCAACAACTGAAATTAAAATAATTTATGGAACAAAACGGCATTTGGTCAGAAGACCTCAAAATTAGGGCTTTTATGGTGGATAGAAACAGAGAAGCCAATATTGTTGCTATACAAAATATGTGTCAAGAAGTAGCGGGCAATCATGCCAATTTTAGGCGATTGGGTTTTGCGGATATGCAGGCTCAAGGCATGGCTTGGGTGCTTAATCGCTTGAAAATAAAGGTTTTACAGTTTCCAAAATGGACTGAAACGGTCACGGTTAAGACGTGGGTGAGCCAAATGTCGCCTTTTTCACATCGTCATTTTCAGATAACATTGCCTAATTTTGAAGGAAATACTGTTGAGGAACGAAATCCCGATAACATCGGGAAGGGGGTTGTTTTAGCAAATATTTATACCATTTGGATTCCGATTGATACAGTAACTAAGAGACCTAAACGTGTTATTGATTCAGAAATGCCTTTGAATGACTTAACATATGACTGCGAAATGCCTGAAAAGATGGGTTTTACTGAGGGGGGGATTTTTTCATCTGAAAGACTTGTGCAGTATTCTGATTTGGATATGTTGGGTCATGTCAATAATGCAAAATATGTGGAGTGGTTGCTTGATGATTTTTACAGAGATATTAGTATTAATATTCCTAATTATTTAGTAATCAATTATTTAGGCGAAGTCTTTATGGGTATGATTGTTCAAATTTTTTCTCAAAAAACGGATAATGGCGTTGTTTATTCTGTAAAAAACAAAGCTAATGGTAAGGAGGTTTGTCGCGCAAAATTGAATTATTAAACCGCTATTTTTCAAAAAAAAAAAGTGTGTACCTTCAAGTCGAAAGTACACACTCCGTTCACCTCCTTTCCCTCATGCTGCATAGATGTTTTTTTCGTTGTACAAGAATTCGATGGTTTAATAGGAAAGAGAAAAAAGGTTAGCGGTCGAAAAATGTTTTTAAGGTGTCTTTTTAGTTTTTTATCGAAATCCAAAAGTAATTAAATCAATTCCGCATAAAAATCATTTCCTTTGACAAATTAACAATTCTCTTTACTCATATCTAAACAACATCTTCAGAATGAAAAAAATAACGACTGCGCTGGTTTTTGTCTTTTTTTTAATCAACATGGTTCATGCACAAGAGCCTAAGTTGAAAAAGATATTTAATGGTAAAAATCTAAAAGGTTGGAAAGCACCTGATAACAATATTTGGTGGACGGCTTCAAAAGGTGTACTGTATGTAAAAAGCAGCCCCGAAAAGAAGGGTTCCAATCTGTGGACTGAAAAAAGTTATTCAAACTTTATCTTACAAGCCGATTTTTTGATGGGCGATGGGACAGTGGATTCAGGTTTTTTTCTACGTTCCGAAGACGATCAAGTGCAAATTGGCATTTCTGGCTCTTTGAAACGCGATATGACGGGGTCGCCTTATATTCCTAAATTGCGTTATCCTGTGGAAGCCACGAAATCGAAGGATGTATTGAAGCCTAAAGATTGGAACACCATGAAAATTAAAGCGGTTGGCAAAACCTATACCGTTTGGCTCAATGG
>JANMJN010000063.1:0-6490 GCA_031371355.1 Saprospiraceae bacterium | reverse complement strand
TGCCAGTACCGTAACCTTTGCCAATGTCAGCAACATTTTTCAAGATGCCCGTTCCGCCAATCATAAATTTTTGATTGATATGAAGAGTAACATCAAAATCGCCCCAAATGCCATAAAATTCGCGTCCAACGTAAGGGTTGGCATGCCAACCTTGCTCATCGTATTCACACATTTTTGGATACCATTGAGCCATTGAGTAGTCAACACCTTCGCTATTCATGCGTCCGTTTCTACGAATTTGAAGTGGTACTTGTCCATCAAATTCACATTCAAAGGTCACGGTACTGAGGGGGGCAATTTTTTCAGGCAAATTGACTTCAAGGATTGTTCCTTCCGTTGTAAAAGAACATTTTTTGCCATTCATGGTCAATGATTTGATTTTCAGATAGCCCATTTCGTCTGCTTTCAATTTTGAAATGCGGTCAGTCACGCGAGGGTCGGGATCTGAAATCATACGGCTACGAATATCCATGGCACTGCCAGGTTGAAAAGCATTCATATAAAGATGATAGAAGGCTTTTGATAATTCGTCAGGTGAGTTATTGTGAAAAACCAATTTTTGTTTGCCCGAATATTGGTGTTTGGAATCGTCAAAATCCACATCCATAGAGTATTCGGCACGTTGCTGCCAACGTTCATACTGTACTTTTGACGTAGATGAAGATGTAGTGTTAGAATTTGTAGTCGTGGTTTGATATGGCGTTTTACAGTTTCCAAAAAATAAGATAGTAAAAATAAACGCAAGGCACTTTAAGGATAGTTTTTTCATAAAAATAATTGATGAATGTTAAGAGTAAAATAAGGAGTAGTATGCCGCTACAAGCTAACTAATCGATGATGAATGACTTAAAGAGACAAAGTTAAAAATGAAAAGTGCATTACATAAAATAAAATCTTTAATGAATAAAAATCCCATAAATTATTTGACTAATAAGCCAATAAAGTGGATAAAGTTATACCTTTGTTTACATTAAATCTTTTTTTACCTTGTTTGTATTTTGATTTTATAAATATATTTAATGTAATAATTGCTACAGCAAATTGTTTACAAAAAATGGACGAACTATGATAACCGAATCTAAATACCTCTTACTTTTCCTCGTATTATTTTCTTCTCATATTTCAGCGCAAAAATCACGGAACGAAAAGAAGAAAGGTGATACAATCGCACTTCATACAATCACACAATCACCTAAGTGGGAAGGTGGCTTGTCGTTGGGTTTAACGGCTTATTCAGGTGACCTTGAATTTGCTTTTTCTGAAACACGGCTAATTGGTGGACTCTTTGTTCGGCGTTCTTTTGGCAATTATTTTGGTATGAATATTAGTTTAGCTCAAGGTGTTTTGCGAGGCAGTGATAGCCATTCAACATCAATAACATGGCGTGTCGCTCGAAATTTTGCATTTAAATCACCAATAACTGAAATAGCTGTACGTGGTGAATACCATTTTTTAGGGATTACCCGTAAAGTATCATCTCTGTCGTCTGGCGCATCTGTTATGGATGAAGTGAGTCAACAAAACTTTAGAATGAGGGCACGGCGCATATCACCTTTTATATATCTGGGTGGTGGTTTAGCGGTTGTGAGCCCTAAGACGAATTTTAATGATAAACTTTTGCCAAACCCTACGACTGCAGGGTTTCGTATTAATGCCGATAAGTCATCTTCTCACGCTAAAGCTCATGTGATAGTCCCTTTTGGTGGCGGTTTGAGGATACCTTTTGTCAATCATCAAACCAATTTGACGATTGAAGGAGGTTTTCGCCCTACTTTTTCTGATGAAATTGATGGTATAAGTGTTTCTGGAAATCCAGATATTAATGATTGGTATTTTGTTGGGAGTGTAGGACTTTCCAAGACTTTGGGTTATACAAAAGATTCTGATAAAGATGGGATTCCTGACAAATACGACCTCTGCCCTTTCTTAAAAGGCGATACCAAATTGCAAGGTTGCCCTGATAGAGACGGCGATGGCATAACGGATGATAAAGATGCTTGCCCCAATACATCGGGTTTAGCATTATATGAAGGTTGTCCAGATACAGATGGTGATGGAATAATTGACAAATATGATGCCTGTCCAAATGAAATAGGAAGTGGACGATATAGAGGTTGTCCAACTGAGCAAAAATTGATAAGTTCAGATAAGGATTCTACTAAAATAACGACTTTAACGACTTTAGATACAGTTAAGATTATTATTGAATCGAATGCTCCATCTTCAAAACCTGTTGACATTACTCAATCTTCTGCAAAAAAGGATAGTTTAACTTTTAATAACAAACCTGCGATACCAATTGTCGAACAAGATGCATCCCCTCAGTATATTTTCGAAAAACCGACAAAACCGATTGATTTGTCCAAGCCAGCGACAATTGTTGATACGACGTTAAAGACTGAAAAGCCGCACCAAGTTGTCACATTGCCACGTGATACCCCTCAGTATATTTCCGAAAAACCGAAAAAACCGATTGATTTGTCCAAGCCAGCGACAATTGTTGATACGACGTTAAAGATTGAAAAGCCGCACCAAGTTGTCACACAGTCACGTGATACCCTTAAATATGTTTTTAATAAACCAATAAGAAAGCCGAAAGAAACCCCAAAACCTCAAACAGAACCAATTAAAAGTTATATTGAAAATGCTTCGGCAGTGGATTCACTGGGGAATACTTTCAATATTGTTCGCAATCATTATACGATATCACCTATTTATTTTGAAACCAGTAAAGCGATTTACAAATCTGAAAGTTTTGTTATTTTAGATGAAATCGCATATATTATGTTGGAAAACCCTTCATACAAACTTAGAATTATGGGTCATACAGATATTACAGGTTCGGCATCAAACAATCAATTATTATCAGTTAATCGAGCAAAAATGTGTTATTTGTATTTGAAAAGAAAGGGGGTCTCTTCTAAACAGATGAATTACAAAGGTTTTGGACCTACACGACCTGCTGCAGACAATGATACAGAAGAAGCGCGACAGCTTAACCGTCGAGTTGAGTTTGAAATAAATGATTGATTGTTAGATGTGTGATTCGATGACAAAGAAACGGGAATCTATCTAATGACAGATTCCCGTTTCTTTTTTTGTATCGCAACAAATGTAAACTAGCTGCGATGCGATTCTTGTAAAATGCGTTTAGCTGCATCAATAATAGTTGAATCGTGAACATTGATGATACCACCATCGGGTCCTGATTCGTAATGCCAATCGTCGGTGCTTCCTTTAAATTTTACAGCTCCGAAAAAATTGCGAACCTCATGTTCGTCTTTGTTAAGTTCCTGTGCAATGCGGCTGACGCTGCCTGTAGGAAGGCTATGCTTCAGCCTGCGCAACTCTTCAAATGTAATATTCATTGGCGGTGAATTTTGGTTAGAAAAATTTTGTTTGAACTCCAAATATTCTGAAAATATTTAATGTAAAGTTAACTTTTAGTTTTGTATTTTCCAAATTTTTAATCATAAAATTTTTAGATTTTACATTTTTATGAAATTAACTTTAATTTTATAAGCTATTCTGTATTGTTATATTGATTTTATCTTATTTAAAATGATAACTTGAATAGAGTAGGAGATAGAAGAGTAAAATTACTGAGGGGTATGATTTACAAAAAATAAGGCTACCCCAACAATGTGTGATAGCCTTATTTTTTTCTGTCATTTCTTTCTTAACTATATCGGTGATGTTACTTTTTCAAAAAGACACTAAACTTTTTGTCCAGTTCAACACAGATATTATCAGGAAGAGGATATCTGGTGTAGTTTAGGTTGTAAGTGCCATCTACATCTTTTTTAATTTCAAATGTTGTGTTGATATTATAGACACCACTGACAACATCTATTTTCAAATCTTTTTCTGGAATGGTCAAGCCTTTTGGTTGCTTCAAGTCTTTTGAAAATGTTTGCATTTCAGACTGAGAAGAAGAAATGGGAACAGCTAAACCAAAGTCATAAGTTTTACCAACAATAAGACCTTTAGCACAACCTTTTCCATCCACTATGGTAATGAGTGGTGACCAACCTCCGTATGGTGTATTTGCAGGACTTGACATATCTCTGTAAAATAAAGTGACGTTTGAAGGTGTAAATACTGTGTTAATTGCACCACCACAAACTGCACTCACGTTCACTTTTACAACAACACTGTTATTAATAGGTAATTTAGATTTCAACTCATAAGTCTGATTTTGACAAAGGTTTTGGCTCGGAGATGTATAAATTGGCGTACCACTTTGGCTTGAAATGATGAGTTTAGTCTCTATTCTACTATCAGCATAAACCTTACTGTCCAATACTTCACCATTGCCTAAAGTTGCCGTTCCTTTTTTATAAACGATACTTGGATTTTGTGCATTTACTAATTGGTAGTTGAACGTTTCACGTGCAACTGAGCAGTTAACGTCTCTTGAGCTATTTGAGGCAGTTGGTAAATCTGAACTTACCTTGAGAGATACTGTACATATATTTCTTGTGGATTTGCCTACTATCCATGTAGATAAATGCGGTTGTTTAAATGTTGCTTTTAGTTTTCCGTTGACGCTAACGACGGTTGCTTGTGTTTCGCTTGTCCAAGCCGTTTCAGCATCATCGCGGCTAATAACATCTAAAACATCACCTTCTTGGACTTTACGGTTGAGTGTAACATCAAAATATTCTGGGTCAATGTCCATTGTCACGTCCATCGGTTCAGAGAATTTTGACACTTTAGATGTGCCAGCAGTCATTGACATTGAATAATATCCAGCAGGAACGATGTTGACCTGACTTGTTGTTGTACCTTCTTTCAATGTCAAACCCGAAAAACCATCCGTTAAACTGCTTAAAGAAGCTTCAGATCGCGTATCAAAGTGAACAAGTTGCGTTTGTATAGAACCAGACAGGATACTGCCGTCCGCAGCTAAGGGTTTTGTGCCTGTTTTTAGCGTAGCATTAACCTGTTCTGTTTTACCGTTTGTCAAAGGAGAAACAAAAGCGACATCTTGTGCAGTACCTGTTGTTGCAGAGCTTGTAAAAGAAGTCGTTTGAGCAGATACACCTGATGGCGGTGCAGAAGGATTGACCATCGTTAATTTATCCGTTTTTAATTCGGCGCTTTCAGTCAATACATAGTTTTTTCTAACTGTTGTGTAGTTAGGTGCGCTGAGAACGAGCGTAAACTCAAGCGTTTTTGCAGCAGTAGGCGCATCTGCCGCTTTTACTGCTAAAGAAATGATACCACTGATGGCGCGAATTTTTTTCTCACCAAACATGGTAAATATTTTGTCTTTATCACGTCCTTCGACAGTGACGGTTAATTGGTCGGGTGCTGATTCACTTTTAGCAGCATCGCCCACTTGAATAGAAATGGGGTTGACCAAAAAGGAATTGCCTGTGTAAAGTGTCAAATCTTTCGTCAAATCTTCAACTGAGCATGAAACGACGAAGAAAGCTGATAAGCATACAGCAACAATACCTGCTGCAAGTTTTGTGAAAATATTTTTCATTTGTAAATATTTTTTTATTTCGATTTTTAAAAAAAATTGTTAAAAAATTACTGAAGGTGTGTTAGATGTGATTTATAATTGTTATTATTGAATACGATAAGCCAAGCGAAGATTCATGACAGGCCAAACTTTTTGATACCAATTTTCATTGAAGTTGCGGGCTAAGATGGCGCCATTTTCTTCGTTTTCTTTCAAAATAGCTCCTGGATTAACCTTTATATCCACTGTATAGTCACCTTTATAATACGCGCCCATGTCGAAACTGACATTGATACGTTTACGTGGAAAAGTTCGTCCAAAACCCATACCGAGAAAAGGGGCAATTTTTTGCTTGAAACCAATAGTTACATAGCCATTGCCTAAGTCTTCTGGATTTAAAACAACATCGTTGAATTTAATGGTTGAAGCCAATTGACCGCCCGCTGTAATGGTGTTGGTTGGAAAAAAAGAAAAACCACCAATCAACTTGAATCTGCCCTTAGATCCAGGTGTAAACTCAGTATTTAATGCTAAATTGCTTAGTTTAATCCCTCCATCAAATGAAAGTTTTTGAAGGTTTTTAGTGCCATCTGGGTTCGTTGAAACGATGTCATAGGTATAGCCTTCTTTGGTATATTTGGCATAGTTAAATGCGAAACGACCCGCCCAATGTTTTGCAAAACGGTAAGCGACATCAATACCTAATCCGTTAGAAACGCCGACGTTTAAACCAACGGCAATTTCATGTTTCTTAAATGGGTAAGTGGACGCTTCCGTTGAAACTTGTGTAGAAGATTGAGCATGGACGTCTGATGCAATCATAAAAGATAAGCCAACAAAAAAAAATCTAATGATTTTTCCTTTATCTCTAAAGGATTTCTGAAGTAATGTCATGATATTTTAGTTTGAATATGAGTTAAGTAGATTATTTTAATTATGTAAATACAAAAACAAATATTAAGATAAAGGGTATATGATATAATTTAGAAAAAGTTTCATTTTTAATTAAATAATTTT
>JANMJN010000032.1:0-5715 GCA_031371355.1 Saprospiraceae bacterium | reverse complement strand
CCAAAAGTGTTAGAAAAGTCTTTCCAGAAATCACGCGCCATCATGCCTCAAAGTGTTTATATTTACAATACACTGGCTTATTTTTATCTCAAACAAGACAATTCAGACTCTGCCAAACGTTACATTACAGATGCCTTAAACGCCAATCAATCCGATGGAAATGTCTGTGATTCTTACTCTGAAATTATGTTGCATTTTGGCGATACCACGCAGTTTTTAAGAGGTATAGACATGGCATTGAAATATCAAAAACCTGCAACACAAGCCAATGTTGAGAAATACAGAACCGATAAACGCTGGCAAAGTATTATGAATACGACTTATAAAGCGCAGTATATGGCGTTGTTTGACCATTATGCTCAAATGAGGCAATAAGCATTATACAAAATCTACATCCACATCATAAGGATATTCCATCAAGTATTCTATCGCTCTATCAATATCAAAATTTTCAAACACAACGCGGTAGAGCATTTCTGAAATCGGTACATGAAGCCGATATGTCCGCGCCACCGAGCGGGCTAAACGCAATGTCCGCACACCTTCCGCTACTTCTGTCATGGATTTGAGAATGTCTTCGCGATTTTCGCCTTGTGCGAGTCGCATACCAAATGTATAATTTCGACTATTCGTTGAGGTGGCTGTTGCAATCAAATCGCCGATACCCGCCGTGCCGAGAAAGGCTTGATTCGATGCGCCGAGTTGTTTGCCAAAAGCAATCATTTCTGTCAAACCGCGTGTCAAGAGCATGGCTTGGATGTTGCGTCCCATACCTCTGCCACCCAAAATACCGGAGCCGAGTGCAATGATATTTTTGAAAGCACCCGCCAATTCAGCGCCTAAAATCTCATAACTGCCAAAAACATGAAACTGCTTGGAGTTCAAAACCGACTTGCCGATATCAATGACTTCATCAAAACGGCTCGCAATCAACGTTGCGGTGGGTTGTCCGTCAAGGATTTCGTTTGCCAAATTAGGTCCAGAAAGACAACCAATGCGTATCACGGAGGTTTCTTGAGCAATGACTTCACTCATCGTGCGAATATTGGCACGGGTTACTGGCGTGTTCCTTTTGAGTTCCTCTTCCTGTAAACCCACTAGATCTAAGCCTTTTGTACCATGTATAAGTATATGATATGGCTTCAAATAAGGAGAAAAAAGTTGCATGGTTGTCCGAAAGCCGGAAGAGGGAACGATAGGAAAAATCAAGCGACATTTTTCCGTAATGTCCTGCGGATTATTAGTGGCACGTATGGCAGTACTCAATGATTGACCGTAATAAGAGTGTTCATCGTTGATGGCTATGACCGTTTCGGGTTTACGGGTGTAAATCAAGACCTCTGTATTATGTTCCAACAATTTTGCGATAGCAATACCAAAACTACCTGCGCCTATGATGCCAACGGGACGCTTTTTTGTCATTTTTTCTCTGTTTTATGGGCAAATGTACCTATTTAGGACAATTCTTTTGTTAAATAATCTGAAACTGAACTATGAACATGGTCATTTTGTAATCTATGACCATACCCCTCAGTAGGGATGAATTCCGAGCCTTCCCAATTTTCATGAATGTATTCGCTATCAGAAAAAGCACATATATCATCGGTTCTGTCGTGCATGATTAAACCTTTGATTGTCAAGGGTTTAATGAGTTCTTTAATTGAAAAGTATTCGATGGGTTTGCCAAATCGTTGTTCCAATTTGTTATAAAAACCGCGCCTTACATTTTTCGAAACATTAACAAAATCAAGGAATTTATTGAAAATTTGATTCAATTCTGAAGGCGGTGCGAGTAAAACAACGCGTTTTACTGAGGGGTGCAAATAATGAATAGCGCAAAAAGCTGTCGCAAATGCACCTGCAGAATGACCGACCATTGCAATGGGTTCAAAACGCTTGGCAGCGACTTCAATCATTTCTGCATATAGTAACGCATTGAAATATGGGCTACCCGACTCGCCATGTGCGGGTGCATCAAGCGCAACAACGGTAAATCCACTTTTGCGCAATTTGTTGACCAAAACCTCCCACCGCGCAGCATTGCTTTCCCATCCATGCGCCAACAGAACTGTACCTTTGTTGCCTTCCCAACGATAGGTCTGGATTTTTATATCGCCTAATGACAAAGTTTCCCATGTTGCTTCGCTCAATGTTTGGCGGTTCTCATCTGTTAAACGACCTTTTCGAGGTTTGAACAATATCTCTGCTGTCTTTTGACCCGCTCTTAATTCAGAAAAAAAAGCCAATGTATTGAGATAATTGCGAAGTAATAGCAATTGTATTTTTAAACGTATTTGTTTCATTTTGATAAAATGTTTGTTCAAACTTCAAAAATACTGATTCGTAGCATTCCTTTTTCCGAAGAACTACTTTGTTCAAAGAACTCCTTTGGAGTAGGAAGGCGGTCATTTTTGACCGATTTTTTCTAATACTGTTATCAAATCATCTAATTGCCAAGCGTCTTCATTTTTGTATTCACCGATTTCTGTACGGCATAATTTGGTCAAATAGCCACCACTGCCACAGGCTTTACCGAAATCGAAAGCCAATGAACGAATATACGTTCCTTTTGAACAACGGACATAAAAACCTATTTCTGACCCTGTAATTTGTTGAATATCAAATTGATGTATCGTAATGCGACGTGGTTGTATTTCAACGTTTTCGCCACTTCGAGCCGATTCGTATAATCGTTTACCATCTTTTTTGATGGCTGAAAATATGGGTGGTATTTGGTCTATTTCTCCCAAAAATTCTACTCGCGCATGGTCCAATACTGAAGGGGTGATGTGTTCAATTGGGAAACGTTCATTGACTTCTGTTTCAGCATCATAACTTGGTGTCGTTTCACCTAATTTTATAATGCCTGTATAAGCCTTTGGTAAGCCCATAAATGAATCAATTTGTTTCGTCATTTTGCCAAAACAAACAATGAGCAAACCAGTTGCCAAAGGGTCGAGTGTGCCTGCATGACCGACCTTGTATTTTTTATTTTTATACAAACGTGTCAACCGATGACGGAGTTTATTGACAACCGCAAACGATGTCCATCCCAACGGTTTGTCAATGAGAAAAACGCCGCCTTCAATAGCGGAATCGGTCATTAAAGACGGTAATGCTTCGCGCTGTGAGACTTTGATAATTTTATCGGTCATAAACTTTACAATAATAAAATATTTGAAAATCTCTTTTTATCGACTAAAACAATTAATTTAAGTCTGATTAGTGTTTTTTGGAAAAAAAATACAAACTTTGTTTATGTAAGCACCGTTTCAAAACAAACAATATTACTCACACTTTTAAACCGATAGAACGATATGAAAAAATCCTTACTTATCTTCAGCTTTTGCTTCTTTTTTTCACAACTCAATTACGCTCAAATGTCAGCGGGTGTAACCCTCGGTTGCATCAATTATCAAGGCGATTTGGTTAAAGGTTATGTTGACGCGAAAGAAATCAATATTGGCTATGGTATTCTCGTTTCCAAACGTTTTGATAATCCAAAATATTCCTTGAAAGGACAGATTCAATTGGGTGAAATTTCAGGTAATGATGCCAATTATCCTGACCGCCAACAACGAGGTTTAAAATTCACATCACCCATTACATTTGTCGGTTCGGCAATTGAATTTGCACCTTTTGCAAGGAGTCCCTTCAATTCAGATGGTGACTTTATTCCTCATACGAATGTTTTTGTTTCGGCTGGTCTTGGTGTTACCTTTTTTAAGCCGAAAGTTCAAGGCTTTAGTCAAAATGCCCCTGATAAAACTGCTGAAATACCTAAAGCGCTTTTAACCATTCCTTTAGGCATTGGTCTTCATTTTGATATGACTGAAGAATGGGCATTGGCTCTTCAAGGCTCGTTTTTTATTGCATCGACTGATTATCTCGATGGCATAAGCGTAGCGGGAACTCCCGGTAACAACGATTACTATTTTTTCTATGGTTTATCGCTTGCGCGGAAATGGGGCAAAAGTAAAAGTCATTAGTCAATTGGTTATTGGTTATTGGGGATTGGTTAATTGTCTCGACCAATCCCCAATTGACTAATTTATAAAGAGTTGAATACCCATGGCTTGCAATATGAGGATCAATAAACCGACGACGATGCGGTAATAACCAAAGACTTTGAAGCCGTTTTTTGTCAAAAAACCAATAAATGTGCGTATGGCAATCAAGGCGACGACGAAAGCAACAATATTGCCAACTGCCAATACGCCCCAGTCGCCACTACTGAGGGGGGCTATTTCACCGAGTTTTACGCCTTTCCAAAATTCGTAACCGTCTTTGAGCGTCGCGGCTGCCATCGTCGGTACAGCGAGGAAGAAGGAAAATTCTGCGGCACGCTGACGAGTTAGTTTTTGCGTTAAACCACCAATAATCGTAGCAGCAGAACGGCTCAAACCAGGGAAAATCATCGCCAGGACTTGAAAGCCACCAATGGTGAGTGCCTTTTTGTAAGTCATTTCTTGGCTTTGCACGGTCGGTTTGTCTTCATTTTTGATAAACCAATCGTCAACAAACAGCAATATGATACCGCCTACGAGCAACATGACTGCAATAAATGTTGGACTTTCAAGCAATGCTTTGACGTGTTTGTAAAACAAAACGCCAAATACGGCGGCTGGTAAAAAACCAACAGCCAGTTTGATATAAAAATCAAAACTTTGCAAAAAACGCCGCCAATACAGTACAACGACCGATAAAATAGCTCCGAATTGGATAACAACTTCGAACATTTTAGTAAAATCACTCCCAGAAATGCCCATCAGCGACGACGTGATAACCATGTGACCTGTGGAACTGACGGGTAGAAATTCGGTCAAACCTTCCACTATGGCGATGATAATGGCTTGTAAATATGTCATTTTAAAGTTGGCTTTTTTAAACAAAAATAGACCTATAAGCTGTACTAGAGCCTTATAGGTCTGAAAATAAGATTTTTGATAGGCTTATTCAGCCGTTATATTTTTTTTGAAAATGGCATAGATCTGGACACTCAAGCCCAAAAGAATCAAAAAAGGTGCAACAATCGTCCGAGTAGGGCTATAAATGATGCTTTCGTCCCATGTATTTGGGTCTGGCATCGCACCACCCGACATACAGATGAAACCGACTGCCATGACAGCCAGACCAATGAGCATCCATTTATACGTTTCACGTCCGAACACCAATTTATCATTGCGCTGTCCAAATATTGAGGGGGTCGCTGCCTTCGTGCGTGTTGGTGTTGCTTGCGGGCGGGCAGGAGTAGCCGCTTTGGGTTGTATCTGTATTGGTTGTGGTTTTTGCTGTGGCTTATTAGGCTTTGCCATTTTTTTATAATTTATGGATTGTAAAAAAAATATTTCTTCTTTTCAATTACTCCGCAAAGAAAACGAATTCATACTGAGGGGGATGTTAATTAGGGTTAAAAATTTCAAATTAATACAATTCATCCAATCGCATTTTCAAATATTTATTGACGACATAAAATGTACTAATCCAACTAATCAAAACGCCAAGTAAAATTAGACCTAGAATATACCCCCAGAATACGGTGTTTTCAAGCAAAAGGTTGAGTTCGGGTGCTTGTTTTTGAACAAAAAACCAAATGATTGCCATAATGCCAATCGCAACAACGGCACTTAGAAAGCCATTTATCATGCCCCGTTGAATATAAGGACGGGTGATAAATCGCCACGATGCGCCCACAAGTTCCATATTTTTGATGAT
>JANMJN010000028.1:0-3899 GCA_031371355.1 Saprospiraceae bacterium | reverse complement strand
CCTAATATCCGAATACCGAACTATGCGTCTGTCGTTTTACGTTTACGGCGGGTTTTAAACATTTCTACGACTTCTTTTTCTTTCAAAAAATGCCAAGGTTCAAAGTGAGAAGCGACGAAACGCTTGATTTCTTGATATTCTTTGGCACGTTTATCAATGAATTTAATGAGACATTTATGAATATAAACAAGCGAAATATCGCGCAAGTTTTGATTGAAATGCTCATTTTCAAAAATTTGCATATAAGCCGAAAAAGTCTTTGAAATCTCAAAGTATTCATTATATTCACGCGTTTTCAAATTGGTGATAAAACGTTGAAGATAACCAAAAACCAAACGACGTACAGACTCATTGACCGTTGACAAGCCTTCGTGGTTGTAATAAAACTGTTTTACAACCTGCATAACATCTTCGTTTTCATAACCTTGTGTATGAATAATATCTGCCATGCGGTAATATTCAGTCACATCGTCTTTGATGTTGCGGTCAATCATAGTTGATGCTTTCATCTCTGCTTTGGCATCTAAATCAAACGCAGCTTCCTGCATATCGTTAATGAAAGACAAATATTTTTCAGAAAATTCAGGAATTTCTACTCTCAACTTATTGAAAATCAAAGTAACAGCTTGCGTGTCTTCTGGCTGTAAATCAAAGAAATTCATCGTCAAACACATCAATTGAACATGTTCTGTTGTACCATGAAGTACTTCATTTTTAACCGAATCAACGATGAAAGACAACAAACTTTCGTTGTTCAATCGTTTTCCGATACGGTACATCAAGAAGTTTTTAAGCTCAGGATATTCAACTTTCAAGGCAGAAAAGTTGTTCGGAAAATTAGCTGTTAAGAAATTATCCTTATCAAATTGCGCTTGATAACGCTTATAACCCAGTTCGCGTTCATGTAATTCACGGAATTTATCTAATTTATTGCTTTGCAAATAATAACGTAAACGTTTATTGACAACATCATTAATAAAGTCTGTAATCCAAATATCACTTGACAAGGCAAAACCCATTTGTACAGACTGCCCAATCCGTTTTTTGATAAACTCAAAATTTGAAGATTCCAGTATGGCTGTCAAAATTTCTTTGAAGTGATTTTGCGGGCGCACGTACTTAAATTGGTCATTAATCTGACCCCTCAGTACAGAGAAGCCCAAAATGCGTTGCAAAAACAAACCTTCAAAATATGGATTCAAAAGAATGCGCTCAAACGAAATGAGTTGCAAAGGGTCGTTGGCAGCAACTTCTGCATAAATTTTTGAGATGCGTGGTTCGTATATGTCGCATAAAACCTTGTATTCAGCTTCTTCTTCAGTGTCCAAATATGCTGCATACGCTTCTGAATTTTGGATGCCTTCTGCAATTTCTTGGAGGCGTCCTAGATATTTTTCATTTAAATCGAGCATGATTATTTGATTTTTAGAATGTGAGTCTTAAAAATATTGATACGGTTTCTGCCTTAAAATAAGTCTTTTTTCAAAAAAAAATTAAGGCTTAAAGAATACGAACCTGATGGAACAACAATCGGTTCCATCAGGCTCGTAGTGCAAAATTATATGTCTAAATCAATAGTTGTTAATGGTTTATCGTTTTTTTTATCAAAAAGATTCAAAAGCGACCCCTCAGTAACAAATTAATAATTGATTATTCAGCCGCGTCAGTTGATTCGACTGTTTCAGTAACTTCAGTTGGTTCAACAACAGGTGCTTCAACAACTTTTTTAGCTTTAGGCTTACCAAAAACAGCTTGATGAAATTCCGCTTTTTTAGCCTGTGTTTTAACAACACTAACACTGATTGCTTTTTCTTTGTTTTCGATGAACTCGTTGTAACGGTCAGCAGCTTGGTCGGTCGTGATAGCACCTTTATTGACACCACGTTGAAGGTGCTTACGGTACATAACGCCTTTGTAACGAAGAATTGCGGTCACTGTATCAGTCGCTTGTGCGCCTTTTTCTAACCAGCTGAATGCCGCATCGCGGTCAAGGTCAATGGTTGCAGGAACAGTCATCGGGTTATAAGTACCGATTTTAGCGATGAATTTGCCATCACGTGGTGAACGGCTGTCAGCGATGACGATGTGGTAAAACGGTGCTTTTTTGCGACCGTGTCTTTGCAAACGGATTTTAACTGCCATCTGAAATATTGTATAATTAGTTAATAAAGACCCGACTCATTGGTTCAACCAACATCGGGTTATTTCAAAATCCGCGCAAAGATAGACCCTTTTATTGAATTAGAAAACTATGGGTCAATTATTTAGGTAATTAAAATTGGTAATCCAACCGCAACTGAATATTTCGAGGCGCTTCCAACAAACCAGGGCGATAGGTATATTCCGTATTTGTCAAATTAGCGCCAATGACTGTCAGTTTAAATTTAGGATTAAAAAAGTACGCCGCACGTATGTCAAGGGTTGCAAAACCGTTATTATGTGCTCGTCTGAACTCGCCAATGCTTAAAAAAGGTTGCCCCGCAGCACCCAATATTGGGCGCAAATCCTGCTCCAAAATACGGTCAATGGCGTCCATGTTGCTGTTGTACAAAACAGCGACACCAACGAGGAACTTTTTATGGGCTAACTCAACATCAAATTTAACATTGTGCTTAAAACGATATTTCAAAACATTGTAATTCGCAGATGAATTCAAACTGTCTTCTCTTCTAAATACCTTAAACTTTGGTTCAATATACGTGTAGCCTATCAATACTGAGGGGGTAAAGTCACCTACTTTGCCTTGCCCCTGAATGCTTACTTCAAATCCTTTGATGCGGGTGTTTCCGACATTGATGGAATGAAAACCAAACTCACCCGTTTTGAATAAAAAGTCACCACTTGCTTGAAATTCCATCATATTTGTGTATTCCGATTGAAAAATAGCCGCATCGGCAAAGGCTTGAAAACCACCGATTTTAAAGCCGTGTTTGACCCCAAATTCGCCAGACCAACCTGTTTCAGAAGTTAATTGAGGGTTCGGAAAAATACGTAAGGCACCTGCTAAAGTGTTGATATACAATTCTGCAATCGTTGGAAAACGATAACCTTGACCCCATGAAGCCCTCAAAAAAGTCGCATTGCCAACTTTGTAATTTGCACCTACGCGAAACACGGGTTTGGCTTCTTTAAGTTGTCCACCGTTTGGCGCAGCTTCTTTGTAGCGTTTATTGAAGATAATGGTATCAGGTCCATAAATTGTGTTGCGTTCATATCGTGCACCAAACGACAAATTGAGCCTGTCCAATTTCGCATCTGCTTGGGCATAAGCAGCGAGGTTTAAGGAACTGAAACTATTATTGCCATATAAAGGTGCCTGCACTTGTGTGCCGCCACTAACTGCCCCAGCGGTGACGACCAATTTATTGTCAAACATCGGTCTTTGAAACTGATATTCTGTATAATAAAGTTGAGATTGATTGGACTGATTGTTCAAAAGTTCATTATCAACTGAGTAATAACGCATCAAAATCTTATGCCGATTGCCTTTTTTATCAAAATAATTGAGATAAGGGTCAACCCAAAAACGGCGGCGAACACCTGAATTGTAACTTCCTTTTGCCCCTATAAATGCACTATCTAAATGGTTTGCGAAGTAAAAAAAGTTGTTGGCAGACGATTGATTGAAATTAGCATTGATGCCTACACTTAAACGGTCGGTAACTCGGTAGCGAGTAGCGAAAGATATACGACCGTATTTATCATAAGCACCTTTCAAAAAACTACTTGTATTGTTATAAAATGCCGTTCCAACGAAATCAAATTTGTTGTACTTTTGGGCATGAGAGAAACTAAAACCTGCATCATAAGGTTGACTATTGCCTTTCCACCACTGTTTTTGCGCATCTTTGGGCGCAAGATAAGCAGTGTAGAAAGTCGCTAATTTTGTAATGGGTTCA
>JANMJN010001270.1:0-2299 GCA_031371355.1 Saprospiraceae bacterium | reverse complement strand
CTATATTTGTGTAACAGTCAAAGCAAATAGTTTAATTCAAAAAGGACAAAGTGTTTTTCTGCTCTTTATTTAATACAATTCTATAAACAATTTTTAACTAATTAAAAAAGCAAAGTAAATGAAAAATTCAATCCAAGACTTGAAAAGTCTATTAACAAAAGGAGAAAAACTCTCTAATGAAAAATTAGTTGCTGTTAAAGGCGGTTGCGGTACGATTACTGACCCAAGACGCTGCGCTAAGATTTAGTCGCGAAATTATGAGCTATGTCATGACTAAGCGAATAAACTATTACAAGGTAGGACTTCAAAATTGGTCTCTTTTTTGAAGTTCTATTCTTTTTTCAGACACGAAAACTCTTGAATAATAATGCTTACGACCAAATCTGCTACAAATTTCCGTTTTTTACTGATTTTTTTCTCCTTTTTCATGCACATGGGAGAACAAAAATGTAGCACGATTGATTTCCAAAAGGATTCGATTCAAGTGAAAAAATTGGTAAAATCCGCGCGTCAAAAAGCAATAAAAGACTTTCCTCAAACTATTTTAGACATTCAAAATGCGCTTGATTTAGCCCTTAAACTAAATGATAATAAACTCATTTTCTATGTCTATAGAATAAAAGGCAATATCAATGAAGATAACAATCGTTTGACAGACGCTTATAAAAGCTATGAGAAGGCTTTAGGATTTCAAGATTTTTTACCCATTAACCTTAAATTAGACATTTATCTTGATTGGGCAATCATTAATAAAAAATTATCAAAATATGATGTGACGAGAGAGTATTATCAACGCGCATTGGATATAGCGACAAAAGTGAATGACCTTGAAATAGTCGAGTTTGTTTATTCAGGTTTGGGTACATTGAATGGTGCTTTAGGCGAGTTCGATAAAGCTGTTGAGTATCATTTGCGTTCAAAAGAAATAGCTGAAAAAAGAAAAAATACGTTAGGAGTCATTTCTGCATACGTCAATATATCAACAGTCTATACCCAGTCTAAAAATTATAAATTCGCATACAATTCTCTCGAAAAGGGGTATGAACTGGCTTTTGGACTCAAAGATTCTATACCTATTGCATATATTTCAAAAGTATATGGTAAAGCTCTAAGTGCCGAAAAAAAATATAGCGAAGCGATATTATACCATGAAAAAGCACTAAAGTATTGTGAACCATTGAATGATAAAGCCATGATAGCGCAAATTTTGGGCTTAATGGCGGATGTTTATACCCAAATGGGGCAATTCAAAAATGCTGAAAAAACTTTCAAAAGATGTTTCGAATATAGTAGTTATTTTGATTTTTACGAGCAGCCTAATTTATATTTTTCAATAGGCAATTTTTATTTGAAAACAAAACGACCAGCGGAGGCAGCAAAAGCATTAAATAAAAGCCTTAGCTTGGCATCTAACAGAGGATTTATTGACCTTATACAAAAGACGAATAGAGGATTGGTAGATGTCTATCAACAATTGGGAGATAGTAAGTTGGCACTTAAACACATGAAAATAGCTAAGATTTATGAAGATTCTATCTTCAATGGCGATAAAATCAATCGTATTGCAGAAGCGCAATATAAATTTGATATGAACAAAGCAGAATCGGAGCATAAACTTAGCATTGCGAAGAGCGAAAAAGAAATTAAAGAGCTCAACCTAAGACAAAATCGGCTCATTCTATTTTCGGTGTCTATTCTATCCAGTGCAGTGCTTTTATTTGCCTTTTTTTATATCAAACAGAAGAATCAAAACAACTTAATCCTCTCTCAAAAAAACATCGAGATACTGTTGAAAAATACTCGTTTAGAAAAATCTAACGAAATATTACAACAATTTGCCTATGCATCGGCACATGATTTGAAAGAGCCTTTGAGGAGCATTAGCGGTTTCGTGAGTATAATTAACAGGCGATATACGCAATTGTTGCCCCCAGAATCGAATGGTTATATGAACTTCGTGGTGGTTGGTGTCAAAAGAATGGAAAACCTTATTGCTGCTTTATTGGAATATTCGACGCTCGCTTCTGATGAAGAAGATTCTAAACAATCAACACCCATTTTACAGGTTTTAGAAGATGTCAATGCAAATCTTCATACTGTTATTTTAGAAAAAAACGCAGTCATTGAACACTTGGGATTTATGCCCGCAATCAAAATAAGTCGATTGCATTTGACTCAGCTTTTTCAAAATTTAATTGGCAATGCTGTAAAATTTAGTGATAAAAAACCACATGTCCAGATAAAGGGTAGACTTGATAAAGAGCAATATATCTTTGAAATAAAAGACAATGGAATTGGT
>JANMJN010000282.1:0-3699 GCA_031371355.1 Saprospiraceae bacterium | reverse complement strand
CCGCGTACTTTAACAATTATTTTAAGCTTCTGTCTTTTTTCCTTTTCAATCCCCCCCTCAGTAAAAGCCCAAAAAATCATAAAAATCATACCTGAACACATGATGGTTTTCCGAGTCGGCGTTGGTGTGCAACAACTTTGGGGTGTTGGACCAACAGGTGGCAATTTGACTATTAATTGCGAAGCACCCGTCAGCAAACATTTATCTTGGACAGCCAATTTTGCCGTGATGATGACACCCATTGAACTTGCTTTGCCGCCCGATACACGCGGCTCATATCAAGTTCGTTTTGCCATTCAACCCGATTTCCGCTACTATCCAACAGCAGTTTTGCACCGCTTTTACATTGGTAGTGGTCTGGGTATAGTCGCAGGTCAAGGCAAAAACTATGGTATTTTGCCCAACGGCAAACCACAACTCCGCATTTTCGGAGAGGCTTTAACAGACCTCAAAATCGGTTGGCAAGGCAAAGTACTTGAACATTATGTATGGAATACCTTTGTAGCACCGGGTTTGCTCATTCCTTTGAATGGCGAAAAAATGATACCTATTGTCCGATTAGGCATTCAAATAGGATTAAAAAGAGTGATAGAGTGATGAAATATCCTCCTTTTTCATCATTCATATTTCATCATTAAATCATTCCAATCTCACTTTAAACATTCTCAAACTAACAGCCAATAAAAACAGAGTCATGCCAACTAAAATACTGACTTCTCTTAAAATAGATTGTAGATCTAAACCCTTTATCATTACATTTTTGACAATAATAAAATACCATTTGGCGGGCACTACATTTGAAATAATTTGCATCGGTATTGGCAAATTTTCTATCGGAAACATGAACCCACTGAACAATATCGTCGGCATCATCAAACCCATGAGCGATATCAATAATGCCACTTGTTGCGACTCTGTAACAGACGAAATCATCAAGCCCAAAGCCAATGAACAGATGATGTACAAAACACTCACCATAAATAAAAGTACCATGCTTCCACGAACAGGTACACCCAAAACATAGATACTCAACAAGACAATAACAGCGAAATTGATGATCGAAAGCGTCAGATAAGGTATCATTTTCGAAATAACCAACCACAACGGTTTCATTGGTGAGACCAAAAGGATTTCCATCGTTCCCATTTCTTTCTCTCGGACAATCGCCACAGAAGTCATCATCGCAGAAATCAGCATCAAAATCATCGCCATCACACCCGGTACAAAATTGTATTCGCCTTTAAGTTGTGGGTTGTACATCATGCGGGTTTCGACACCTATACTGAGGGGTAGTTTGACCGTTTCATTAATCTGTTTTTGGTAATCAGCTATAATTGCAGAAGCATAATTGACCACCGTTGTTGCTGTGTTTGGGTCACTAGCATCGGCAATGAGTTGTATTTGTCCTTTGCCGACATGGTGTAAATTGTCTCTAAAATTGGGCTGAAAAATGATGGCTAATTTGATTTTTCCAGATTTAAAAGCCGCTTCTATATCTGAAAGCGTCATCAAATTGCGTTCGACATCAAAATAACGACTCGCTTCTATTTTATGAATAATACCTTCGGTATCAATATCTTTTGAATTATCAAGAACTGCAATGCGGGTATCTTTCACCTCGTTTGACAGGGCAAAACCAAATATCAGAATCTGTGCTATCGGCATCCCAAATAGTACAAACATCGAGCGCTTATCACGCAGGATGTGGTAAAATTCTTTTTTTACGAGAGAGAAAAATTGTATCATAATTTATGTAACTTTATACTTCTAAAACTATTCACTCCTTTCACTTCTTAAATAATATGTCAAATGAACAATAAAACATATTTTATTTTGACTCTATCCTATTTACTCTTTTTTGCAGCTTGTGAAAAAAAAAATAGAGACAATTATTTACCCATTATGGAAGACCGTATCTATACGATAGAAAAAATAACTTGCGATGAAAAAAATCGATATTTCAGTTGGCAATGCAGTTTTAGCAAGAATTATATCCAAAAAGACATTAAAACGAACTCTGAAAAAACCTTTACATTCAATTTCAAAAGCGACAATTTCAATAGAGAATACTATGGATTTAGAGTCAATATTTATGTCAACAATATTTTTCGTTTTCGGCGTTCAACCCGTGATTTTCCTTTTGAAACAAGTTTAGTCATTCCCGAAGGCGCTACCGTCAACATCAAAACCTTTTTTGAACAATATGCCAATATAAACGCCAACTTAGAGGACTCAGGCACAGTCAATTGCAAAGTAAGTTGTGAATAATGGGCTTTTTTATTAAAAAAAAAGTGCAATCATTCTGAACGTTTGGCATCTCTCGCCAATTTCAAAAACACTTCGTCCATAGAGTCCGCACCGTAGTTCTTTTTCAAGCCAGCGGGCGTGTCTAAAGCCTTAATCTCGCCATCCACCATAATCGAAACGCGGTGACAATACTCTGCCTCATCCATATAGTGCGTCGTCACAAAAACAGTCGTCCCTCGTTCAGCCGCTTCGTATATCATTTCCCAAAATTGGCGGCGTGTCACAGGATCAACACCACCTGTGGGTTCATCTAAAAATACAATTTTGGGCTCATGTATGATGGCAATAGAAAAAGCCAATTTTTGCTTCCAACCCAAAGGCAAGGATTTTACTTTTGTCTTAGCTAAGTCCTCTAATTTGAGGTGATGAAGCAAATAATCTATTTTTTCCTTCAATTTTACTCGATCTAAGCCATATACTCCTCCATAAAAACGGATATTTTCACGTACGGTCAAGTCATCGTATAAACTAAACTTTTGACTCATATAGCCGATATTCTGTTTGATTTCTTCTGTTTGAGTATAGACATCAAAACCTGCTACCGATGCTTTACCACTTGAAGGAATACTCAAACCACAAAGCATACGCATAGCCGTCGTTTTACCCGCACCATTCGCACCAAGAAAGCCGAAAACTTCACCTTTATACACCTCAAAAGTGACGGCATTGGTGGCTACGAAATCGCCAAAACGTTTCGTTAGTTTATCCGTTTTTATGACAATTTCAGAAGTCACCTAGTATTTATTTTGATTGTGAATGAGTATTAATATTTCTTCTGCTTGATTTAAATGCCGCTTTTCATGTGCTATCATAATTTCAATAGCGCGTTCCAATGTATAAACGATAATATGGCTCGCAGGAGAACTAATAATCGCCCCCCTCAGTATAATGTCTTGATTTTCAATAATTTTCGCACACAATTCTTTTTGATGTGCCACAAATTTTTGAACAATATCATCAGCAACCGTACTCGAAGTTGGTTCCCAAACGGGAAAAGTTTTAATCTTTTTTTGTCTCATAGGCTCTACGCCTTTCAAAACAAAATCACCAAAAAAGCGTACTAAAAAACCAAAATGCCGCACCCAACTTGCCTGATAAGTGCCTTTTTGCAATCCTTCAAAAATCGGATAATACGATTCATTCGTCTTAATGATATGATCAATTATTTGACCAATACTCCATGTTTGAGTATTCGGTTTCCAATTTAAGGCTATGCTCGACAATTCTCCAAAGAGTTCGTGGTAATCAGTGGCTAATTGATTGAATTCGCTTTTAAATTGTGAAATTTTACTTTCCATACTATTTTGACTTTTTAGTTAAATAAAGTAAATAATTAATTTTTCATCAAAGCCATAAAACAGTCCTCAATTGCTGGCTCTATTTGTGCTACAT
>JANMJN010001348.1:0-7779 GCA_031371355.1 Saprospiraceae bacterium | reverse complement strand
AAAAACGAAGTTGCCTATTGGCTTACTAAAAGCGATCAATCCGTTTTGCTTCAAAAACAGCCTAAATCGCTTGTTTTTGGTACTGAAACAAATGCTTTTACGTCTATTGACGTGGATGAAAAACAAGTATTTCAAACCATTGACGGCTTTGGTTTTACCCTCACGGGCGAAGGGATATGAAACAATAAAATTTTAATTCAAATCAATTATAAAATGAACAATAAAGCCTATTCGCTTTTAGCTATTTATATGCTATTTACCTGCTTTTTCGAGTTGAAAGCGCAATCTTTTCTCAACAACAAAGTGATTGCTCATCGTGGTGCGTGGAAAAACACAAGCGCACCTCAAAACTCAATCGCTGCCCTACAAAATGCCATAAAATTGGGCTGCACAGGCTCTGAATTTGATGTTCGAATGACCAAAGATGAGGTGCTTGTCATCAATCACGATCCACATTATGAAGGTATGAATATTGAAAAAACCAATTATGCTGACCTGTTGAAAAAGCCTTTAAAAAATGGCGAACCGATTCCAACGCTTAAAAAATACTTGGAAGAAGGGATGAAACAGCATAAAACGCTGTTGATTACTGAAATCAAGCCTTCGCCGACAGGCAAAGAACGTTCTTTGCTTTTGGCGCAAAAAGCAGTGGACATGGTGCACCAAATGCAGGCGCAAGACTGGGTCGTGTATATCAGTTTTGATTATGATATTTTGAAAAAAGTCCATGAATTGGATAAAAACGCTAAAACCCAATATTTGAACGGCGATAAGACGGCTCATCAATTGAAAGCAGATGGCATTGCGGGAGCAGATTATCACTTCAGTGTTTTTCAAAAAAATGAACGATGGTTGCCGATTGCTCAAAAAACAAGTGTTGCAACCAATGCTTGGACGGTGAACAGTACCCCACAGATGGACTATTTACTCATTAGAAATATTGATTTTTTGACAACTGATGAACCTGAAAAAGCCTTAGAACGGGTCGCTCATTTCTCAAATACGAAGTGGAAATTGGTCTGGAGCGATGAATTTAACTATACAGGCTTGCCTGACACGACTAAATGGTCGTATGAAGTCGGTGGCAATGGGTGGGGCAACAATGAAGGACAATATTATACGAAGGCGGATACAAACAATGCCGTTGTCAAGAATGGCGTACTTTCCATCATAGCCCGCAAAGAAAAACGAGAAAAAAAGGATTATACCTCCGCTCGTTTGGTCACAAAAGGCAAAGCTGATTGGACTTATGGACGCATCGAAATACGGGGAAAGCTGCCAAAAGGACGTGGCACATGGCCTGCAGGTTGGATGTTGGGCAGTAATATAAAAGAAGTAGGCTGGCCGCTTTGTGGTGAAATTGATATCATGGAACACGTTGGCTATGACCCCGATACGATTGTCGGCTCTATTCATACCAAAGCTTATAATCATATTAAAGGTACTCAAAAAACGAAGCGACTTTTTATTAGTAATCCATATACTGAATTTCATACTTATGCTATTGAGTGGACTACTGAAAAAATGGACTTCTTGTTAGACGACAACGTCTATTTAAGCGTCAAAAATGAACATAAAACCAGTGCAGAATGGCCCTTCGATAATCCGCAGTATCTATTGCTCAATCTGGCTGTGGGTGGCAATTGGGGTGGCAAAATGGGTGTAGATGATACCATTTTCCCTGTAACCATGGAAGTGGATTATGTGCGGGTATTTCAAAAGTAAAACATACCCCTCAGTAAAACGGGCTTATTCTTTCTTTTTTAAGCTCGAATCACGAATCAATAACTCTGATTTTAGAATGATTTTATGGGTATCAAAAATGCTGCTCACGCCTTGAAGGTGGTTGATAAGATTCGTTGCAGCGATTTCGCCCATTCTGAACGCTGGGTAATTGACCGTTGTCAGGTTGGGTTCTGTTAAGCGTGAAACGGGGTCGTTATTGAAACCCGCCATAGCGATGTCTTCGGGTATTCTGATACCATTTTGCTTCAAAACTTGCATACAACTGGCGGCACAAATATCGTTGGCAGAAAAAATGGCATCGGGCAAAGGCTTCATTTTCAAAATAGTTTCGGCGGCTTCAATACCCGCCGCTTCTGTCAATTCACCTACGATAAGTAAGTCTTCTGTAAAATCAATGCCTGCCTCTTCTAAGGCTTTTCGATAGCCTTCAAACCTGTCTCGATACACATTTCTTTTCTGATTACCTGTGACGTGCATAATACGGGTACAGCCCTGTGAAATCAGATGTTGGGTAAGGTCATAACCGCTTTTGAAATTGTCAATGACGACGCTTGGAATATCGTCGCTTTCCATAACACGGTCAAAAAAGATGACGGGCGTTTTTTTCTTAATGAATTTGTCCAAGTGCTTGATATTGTCTGTATCGTAGGCAAGAGAAACCAAAACACCATCTACACGGTAGTCGAAAAGGGTCTGTGCATTTAATTTCTCTTTACCGACATTTTCAATAGATTGGCTGATGATGACATTATAGCCGAAATCATTGGCAACTTTTTCTACAGCTGCCAAGACTGAAGAGACAAAATTACTGTTCATACGGGGAATGATGACACCGATGGTATGTGTTTTTTGTTTCCGCAAATTGCTGGCGAACGTATTAGAACGATAGCCCAACTCTTCTGCTTTAAGGACAATCCGCTTTTTTGTTTCTTCACTTATAGAACGATGACCCTTTAAGCCACGACTGATTGTCGCTGAAGACAAATTAAGCTCCTTAGCGATGTCATAAATTGTAATGTCTTTTTGCATTTCCCTGTTTATATTTTCCCTGTTTTAAATTCCAGTACAAAATTAATAAGATATGTGAAGAAAAAAAATTTTGTTAATTTTTACGCAATCGGTTGCGTAATCAAAATTATCTTTTACATTTGCTCTTAATTAGCAGAATTACTCACGGTTAGTTTATAGAATTACAATTATAAAAATGGATTGTTAGATATTGAATCATTGGAAACACAATCTGAGTCACTTTGAAAATCGCTCTTTTTTATTTTATGTGCTTATTTATAAGCCTTTTTTTATGCCTAAAACAAGAAGTGTATTTAAGACACTTATTAGCATTCGATTCGAACTACACATTTTTTTGACTACCGCTATACATACATCATATCCAATACAATAAAACCCGATAATAAGTTGATAGAATATTTCACGACAACAATAAGCAACCGATTGCATAAATAATATAACACAACTTATTTAGATACCGAGAATAAAAAATGTTGTTTTAATGATAGAGACCCCCTCAGTATGACTTATATGAATATCTAGATTTTTTTAAGGAAAACGCTTAAATGTTTGAATCAATCAATTTTCACTTTTAAAAAAAACAATAAGAAATGAAAAAATCTATTCTTATTACGCCTACAAATGCTTTTATACTGTTAAAAAGCAAAGTATGGGGGCGAGTTTTAGCAGTTTTGCTACTCGCATTTTTACATACCATCTTACTGCCCAATACGGCGTATGCTCAAATCACCGTAAAAGGTGTGATTCTCGATGAAACAAACGCTGGTTTGCCCGGTGCATCTGTGGTCGAAAAAGGTACCACAAAAGGTACTGTTACCGACGTTGACGGCAACTTCTCGCTTGTGACAACTGCGGGTGCGACATTGGTGATTTCGTACATCGGTTACAGCACAGAAGAGGTTTCAGTCAAAGACAACACCCCCCTCAGTATTTCCCTCAAAGCGGGCAAATCTTTGAATGAGGTCGTCGTTATTGGTTATGGTACACAAAACAAAAAGGATGTGACAGGTTCTGTGACTTCTGTCAGTGAAGCGACTTTAAGAGAGGTGCCTGCTCCCAATCTACTCAATCAGTTAAAAGGTCGTGCAGCAGGGGTGTCTATTGTGAGTAATGGGTCAACGCCTGGTTCTCAAGGGCAAATTAGAATCAGGGGAAATAGAACCTTAACGACAAGTTCTGGTGGCAGCGATGCCCTTGATGGTCCTTTAGTGGTAGTGGATGGTATTCCGTTTGGCGGTCTCAATGACATTAACCCAGATGATATTACCAATATCGAAATTTTGAAAGATGCGTCTGCCACAGCTATTTATGGTTCACGCGGTGCAGGTGGGGTTATCTTGGTTACCACTAAAAGAGGTAAACTCGGCAAGCCAGTGCTCAGTTATGATGGTTATCACGGTGTAACGAATGTAATGGGCAAATATAATGTGATGAACGGTGCAGAATATGCCCAATTCAAAACAGACGCTGCAACCTACAACCGTAACAGTGCCACAAGTGGTGGAACGTCCAGTTATGTACTGACACAAGCGGAAAAAGACGCTTTGGCAGCAGGTATTTCTACCAATTGGCAAGACCTGTTATACAAACAAGGCTTTATGACAAGTCATCAGCTAGGCTTACAAGGCGGCACTGAAATGACACAATTTGGTTTAGGAGCTGGATATCTGAATGAAACGGGTATTATGCCTAATCAAGATTTCCAAAGATTTAATTTGAGAGCCACTATTGACCAAAGAATTGGTAAACGGGTTAAAATTGGTTTAAATACATTAAATACTTTGTCTTATACGAACAATCCAGGTGGTGGTGGTATTCCTACTGGCTTAGTGAAGTTAACGCCATTGGCAGCACCTTATAATGCAGATGGCACAGTCAATTTACAGCCAGCGATTGGGTCTATTGATGCGGCTGGTATTAGCCCCTTGACTTTAATCACTAAAGCAAGTGCTATACTATCTAAAAGTAGATCCATTAGAACTTTCAATAGTGCCTATGCAGAGGTTAATATTTTAGATGGCTTGAAATATAGATTTAATGCAGGTTTAAATTTTAGCCAATCGAATTTTAATGGTTATTCAGGACCATTGACTTATGTGAATAGTGCGACTGTTCAGTCTTCATCTAATGCTGATATCAGTAATACAGAGTTTTGGGATCTCAATTTCCAGCACCTCTTGTATTATGATAAGGTTTTTGCACAAAAACATAAAATTGGCATTACAGGACTTTATGAGATTACAAAAAACCATTCAAAGGGCAGTTCTTTTAACGTAAAAGGTGTGCCAGCGGATTATATTCTTAATTCAAACTTTGCATTGGCTTCGGGGCAGCCAACAGCCACGACAAATGGTGGTAATTTTTTCTCCGAGACAGGGTTGGTTTCTTACATGGGTAGATTTAACTACGGCTACGATAACCGTTATCTATTGACACTCACGATGCGTAGGGATGGTTCATCAACATTATCGCCTGCTAATCAATATTTTAACTACCCCTCAGTAGGTTTGGGTTGGAATGTAACTGAAGAAGGTTTCATGAAAAACCAAACACTATTTTCTAATTTAAAATTCAGAGGTGGTTGGGGTTTATCTGGAAACAGAAACGTAGGTGCTTATGCCACATTAGGCGCATTGTCAGCAGGATATTATAACTTCGGTACTTCTACGTCAGGACAACAACTGGCTTACACCGTAACGAGCCTTCCAGCAACTGATTTGGGTTGGCAATCAACCTCTCAGTATGATGTGGGTCTTGAGATAGGTTTATTCAAAAATAGAATAACGGGTTCATTTGATATTTACAAACAAGAAACGTCAAATATTCTATTGTCCGTCAATCTACCACAAAGTAATGGTGCGGGTTCAACTTTAAAAAATCTTGGAAAAACAGAAGGAAAAGGTTTTGAAGCAACGACGTCTTTTGAGATTTTTAAAAGCCCAAAAGGTTTTAATTGGACAGTTGACGCAACTTATTTTTTCAATAGGGAAAAAATTGTTCAATTGACCAAACCTGAAGAATTATTTAACAAAGGCAACGGCTGGTTCGTTGGTCAACCCCTCAGTGTCATTTATGATTACAAAAAAATCGGTATTTGGCAGCAGGCAGATGCTGATGGTGGCACATTATCTAAACAAACTTCGCCTGTTCAGTATGCTGGACAAATCAAAGTTGAAGATATAAACGCTGATGGAAAAATCACAGCCGATGATCGTCAAATTATTGGCAATTTCCAACCAAAATGGGAAGGTGGCTTAACAAACCGATTCAGTTATGGCAATTTTGACGCTTCAATTGTCATGTATGCCAGAATGGGCATGAAAGTCCTTGTGCCTTATTTGACGGGTAATGCAGGTGGTGGAACGGGTTTCGATTTCTTTAATCAAAGTCGTTCTAACCAAATGAAAGTAGATTATTGGACTAAAGATAACCCGACTAATGCTTTCCCTGCACCCGACGCAGGTGGTGCAGTCGCCTATTTTGGTTCAAGTTTAGGTTATTATGATGGTTCTTTTATCAAGTGCAGAAGTATCAACTTAGGCTACAATCTTTCCAATACACTATTTAAAAAAGCGGGTATCAGTTCTGCGAGAATTTATGTCAACATGACAAATCCATTTATCATTTATTCTCCTCTTGTTAAGGCTGGATTAGCGATTGACCCAGAAGGCAATGGTTATGCGAATGCCGTAACGCCTACAGGTGCAAGTGAGGTATCCGCACAAGCAAGGCAGATTGCAGTTAACATGAATAACCCACCAGTAAGACAAATGACAATTGGGATGAATCTTAAATTTTAATCTTTTAAATGAAAATAATAATGAAAAATATTAAATTCTTATTGATATTAGCATTTGCAGCCACTTTAGGTACAGGCTGTGATAAGATATTGGAAGAACACCCACAATCTCAAGTCGTACCTTCATTCTTCAATAGCCCGTCAGGCGTATTGGGTGGTATCGCTGGTGTCTATAATGACATCAGAAGTCAGTGGGGTACTGAGGGGTTCACAAATGAAATGCAAGTGGGTACAGATGAATTCCTATTAGGCGCATCTGGTAGTGGTGCTGCTTTTACATACAATGGTTTGAATGGCAGCAATTTCGGTTCAGCTTGGGGTACGGCTTTTCAAGATATTAACACGCTCAATGGTGTACTTCAATACGGAAAAACAATTGATTTGCCAGATGCAACGCGTAAGCAATATTTAGCGCAAGCTAAATTCCTGCGTGGATTTTGGTATTTCTATCTTGTTCAAACTTTTGGTGATGTACCGTTGCATACTGAATTTATTACAGTGGCATCACAGGCAGCACAAAGAGATCCCGTAGCGGATGTTTATAAATTAATTATCCAAGACTTGACGGATGCCGCTGCTGATTTGCCGAATACGCCGACTGCACCATTTTTGAGTAAAGCTGCAACAAAACCTGTTGCTCAACTTTTATTGGCAAAAGCCTATCTCACAAGAGGTTGGCTCAATAATACAGCAGCCGATTTCACGCAAGCCGCCACTATTTGTAGTGATATTATCGCTAATAAATCAACTTATGGACTTGATTTATGGGCAGATTACGGTGATGCCTTTGTTCCTGCTAATGATTATGGTAAAGAAACCATGTTTGTCAGTGACCACGTTTTGGATGCCAAATATGGTTATTATGCAGTAGGTGGTGGTGCATCGGGTGGTGCTGCACTAAATCTTTCTCCTTGGTTTACCAATTGGAACTATCCAAATAACAGTGGTATCAATTCAGTAGTCACTTCAAGCGGTACTTTTTCAAGCAGTGGTACATCACTCATGGTTAGAGATGCACAATATGGACGACCTTATATTCGTATGCGCCCGAACAGTGATAAATGGACGACAGGTGCGAATACAGGCAAAAATTACTTTTTAGACCAAGCATTTACAAAAAGAGATGTGGATTCAAGATTTGCCAATAGTTTTTACCAAATCTATATCTCAAATGTCGCCATTACCAATACAGCTACTGCAACAAA
>JANMJN010001318.1:0-1776 GCA_031371355.1 Saprospiraceae bacterium | reverse complement strand
GAGTTGTTCTTCTTTTTCAAAAAGATAACTCAATGCCCGTTAGATTTTAAATTTTGGCTATAAAACTCAGCTAAGACTTAATGACTTTTCTAATAATTACACTTTGATTCGACTTAATTTTAGCGATTTATACGGCTCTGTTAAATCAGAAAAAAGTAATGAATGAATGGTTTTATTGGTTTGTAAAACTATGATTTTATAATTTTTCTAACTATCGGGTTACGATTTGATTTGATTTTAACAATATAAACTCCTTTTGCTAAATCAAAAACAGGTAATGTATGCGTCGTTTGATTTGCATCTAAAACAATGTTTTTCAATACTTTACCTTGAGTATCTATTATGTCAACCGTTGTCTTTTCATCAGATAAATAATTCAAATTTAGATTTTCCGAAAATGGAATCGGATAAAAAATGGGTTCAATATCTGTTGTTAACGACACCGCAACCGTTGGACTCAATGTAAAGTTTTTTTGAATGGTCTGTGTTTTATAAGTCGTTATCACGCGCCAAGTACCCGATGAATTGCTCGGTAAAGTGTATGACCAATACCACCAAGAGGCATTGTAAGTATCTGGGGAGGTATGTGACCATGTTGTAAAAACCGTATTATCAGGTCTGTAAACAGTATAAGTCGCCACATCGCCTGCCGTTTGGTCATGAAAGTAACCCGTTACATAAAGTTTGTTGCCATAAGCAAACTGGTAGGTATCGTTAGGCACATCTTTATATGTTGTACAATCGCCATAAACGGCAGGTGTTGTACCCAATTGCAAGCGATTGAGCGTTGGGTCGCGGTAAGGTTTTTGGCTTGCCCACCATGTTGTGGTGTTAAGTATATTGCAAGCACCTGAAAATGGGTCAACCAACTTGCCTGTGCTATTATAGACTTCAAAATGTAAATGCGGACCTGAAGAACAACCTGAACTGCCTACAATGCCCAAATATTCGCCTTTGGCAACCGATTGTCCAATGGCTTTTGTTGTTTGCGAGTTCTTTTTCATGTGACCATACCACGAAACGGAATTGTCGGCATGGCGGATATAGACGGCATTCCAATCGTAATTGATGCAAGCGCAATGGCGGTCTTCAAAACCATCTATTTTATTGATTATCACACCTGCTTCTGCGGCGATGATTTCAAGTGAGTTATCGTCCATACGTTTCCATGAGAAGGGCCAGGTGAAAATGTCTGTGCCTTTATGTCCATCGTAAGTCCGTGAGTTACAATTATAGTCTTCAAAATTTCCAACAGCCGTGTTTTGGTCAACAAAATTGCTGATGCCGTAATAGCTTGGGTCAGTATTGAAGCCTGCTGCTTGACGCAAAGGCCAGTCAAAAGCCACGATTTCAGGAGAATTTCGCAGCTGAGTAAATGCGCCGTGTTGTTCAAGCCGTTCGATATTCTCTTCATTCAGTTTTTGAATGGTCGCACGAGCGACTGGAGACAGACATTCAGTTCGTTCTACTGTGAATTCGCCGCCACCTAATTGTTGTACTGATCCAAAAGATTCTTTCGGAAGGGAGGTATTCGTTTGGCAAAGTGCTAAAAAAGAGAGGAATAAAAAGAGCGTTGATAAATGAAATCTGTTCATTTGTTGACGATATTAAGTTAAAAGAATGAGTTTTTGAATTGCCTAAAAGGTATTGGAATTTCAATGATTTGAATACAAAAAAAGTTGTTTTATATCAGAGGATGCTAATAACCTACACGTTGGAGGGGCTTCAATGGTTGCATAGTTACTCGTAACGCAAATTAATACACGAGTTACTTAT
>JANMJN010001255.1:0-2028 GCA_031371355.1 Saprospiraceae bacterium | reverse complement strand
CGTCCGCCAAAATACCCTGCTAATGCGCCGAGTAAAATACCGATTGTCAAGGAAATAATGACCGCTATCAAACCAACTAAAAGCGAAATACGCACGCCCAAAATCAAACGGCTTAGAGTATCGCGCCCAAAATTATCCGTTCCAAGATAGAACGTTTTATCAAAAATCTGGTCTTTTACTTGTTTTTTAATTGCTTCAATCTCAATACTTTGTGCTTTGTTTTTTAAATCAAAAAACTGATAAGTCGTGTTGTCTGATGTGATTTTTCCATTGTCGGGATTGACCGCATAAACAATATTGACAGGATGCACGGTGTTGACAACTCCTTTAATAAGTTGTCCAGTCGTCGGGTTTTCTCCTGCGTATTTTTCATACAAAAAAGCTGCGGAATACTGAGGGGGGTGTTTTGAGCTATCGAGCTGACTTTGTTGAAAAGAGAAACTATTAATCGGCACAAAATCAAATTCTGAAGGCGAGCCAAACAGTAGTTTTGAAAACAAATTAGGCTGCTCAATATCTCTATTTTTTTTAATTTTCAACATTTTGACCTTAAATCCAGGATTTTTCAAAGCCACTGCCGGCATTTGGTCATTCGCATCAGGCGTTGCATCGGGTGAAATGGTATAGCCGAGTATCGCCACCAAAACCGCCACAGCAATGACCACCAGACCAAAAAGGGCTGGTTTGTTGCGCAACAAACGGCGCATTGCTTTTTGATTAGGAGAGAGATTCTCGGACATTTTGATTTCCCGTTAATATTTAATTTGCTATTTCTATATTTTTGGATGGGTAAAATTAGGAAAAACACTTGACTTGTTTCCAGACAATCAATTTTTTTTCCGAATCACCGTGTTTTAATAAGAAACACCTTACTTTGCGACAAATTTGAATGGAATATGCACTTTGTAAATTTTAACGGAACAAAAATCGCCTATCAAGTACAAGGCAAAGGACAAACCCTCGTCTTGTTGCATGGACTTTGTGAAGACAGTACGATTTGGGATGAATTCATCAAAAATCTATCTGATTATAGAATTATTCGCCCTGATTTATCGGGTTTTGGAGAATCTGAAATCCTGCCAGAACACTCCATCGCACTCATGGCAGATAGTATTAAGGCAATTTTGGACGATTTGAAAGTCACGGAATGCGTTATGGTCGGTCACTCATTGGGCGGCTATGTGACAATGGCTTTCGCCAAAAAGTACCCCTCAGTATTGACGGGTTTGGGCTTGTTTCATTCGCATCCTTTTGCCGATACTGAAGACAAAAAAGAGGAACGGCGCAAAAGCATAGAGTTTATTAAGCGCAATGGACACGTTATTTATGTCAAACAATTGATTCCAAAGTTGTTTGCAGAGTTGTTTGCCACGTCAAATGAGTTTCTTATCAACAGTCTTATACACAAAGCGGCGAGATATTCACCTCTAACCATCATTGGTGCACAAGAAGCGATGCTTAACCGTCCAGATTATAGCGATGTTTTGAAAAACCTCGACTGTCCCGCATTACTCATTATTGGGAAGCAAGACAAAACAGTACCTTATTCGATTAGTCTTCAAATGCTGCCATTAGCGACCACTTCAGAAATTCTCATTTTACCAAAAGTTGCACACATGGGTATTTTCACAGCACGTGACCGCATTGTCAAAACATTGCGACAATTTATGGAACTTTGTCAGAATTGATTTAAGAATCAATCCAAAAGTACAATCTCCTATTCATGGCATACATTCTGATCGTATTTGCTATACTGCCTGGTCTTGTTATCAGTTATTGGATTTATAGACAAGACCGCTATGAAAAAGAGCCATTTGATGTTCTTTTCAAGGCATTTGTTGCGGGTTGTGCCAGTACAATCCCTGCCATGTTGCTGCAACTTCATTTTCAAGACTGGGAAAATGCCGATAGTTTAGCCGATACTGCCATTTTCGCTTTTGCTATTATTGGGCTTACTGAAGAGCTTTCCAAATTTCTATTACTCCGTTTTTTTATTTATCCCAACGACGAATTTAATGAGCCGATGGA
>JANMJN010001248.1:0-1748 GCA_031371355.1 Saprospiraceae bacterium | reverse complement strand
AAACGCAAACCACCTGTCATCAAAAAGCGGTCATTGATGCGGAAAATATTTTCTGCAAAAGCGGCAAAGTTCTGATTATTGAAATTCAAATCGGTTGGATAAGTGGCATCTACAAGCGTTGTACTGAAATCCGTACCTGTGTCACCTTTACCTTTTTGTTGGCGGTGCGTATTGCCGTTGAAGTAACGAACACCTGTACTCAATGTATTTTTCTTATTGAAAAGGACATAATCTGTAATGAAACGCAATTCAGAACCAACGTTTTTGTAAAAATCACGGTCAATTTGACGGTTTGTACTGAGGGGGTCTTTGTTTGTAATAGCAGAGACAAAACCGATGCTGCTGCGCTCGCCTATCGTCCCAAAAGTCTTGAAACTCAATCGGGTATTTTCATCAAAAATATACTCTGCTGTCAAAGCAGGCACAAGCCAAGGCGTACTGAACCAGTTGCGGCTGCGGAAACTTTGTTGCGCATCAACAGCAAAAAGGGAGTCGGTCAAACCGCCGGGTTGTTGGCTTTGATAAGTCATATATGTCATTTCAAAACCTGCTTTGAATTTGCTGCTGAAAGCATAATTCATCTCTAAATGCGCGTGGTCGGTATTGAAATGATTGTTGTTTCTCCAACCATCGCCTACACGTTTTTGATAATAAGCGGTGTATTTGAGTTTACCCTCTGTGCCGCCTACGTAGTTGAATGTACTGAAAAGTCCATTGCTACCAGCCGTATTCTGCGATTCAAAAACAACGCGTTTAGAAGCATCGGGCTTGCGCAAAACATAGTTCAACAAGCCGCCAAATTGGGGACCATATTGTAAAGACGATGCCCCACGCACGATTTCAATCTTATCAACCACCTCCATCGGAGGATTGTAATACGCTTCGGGATAACCCATTGGGTCGGGCGTAATGTCGTAGCCATTCATACGGACATTGAATTCCCAAGAGCGATTGGGGCTCAAACCGCGCGAAGCCAAACCGGGTTGAATGCCCGATCCGTCGCTTTCCCAAATGTGAATGCCTGGAACACGGTTGAAGATTTGGCGCGTGTTGTTCATCGCTAAATTGGCATCAATGCGATCCAATTTGACCACTTCGTTCTTTTTTGTGGCATTGATAGCGAAATCGCTGACTTCGGGCATGTGTCCTGTGCCGCCCACGCCTTTATTGAACACCACGTGAAGCGTTGCAAGGGATAGGCTATTTTCTGACAAATTGAAGTTGAGCCTTGTCGTTTGACCCCTCAGTATATTAACCGTTTTTTCCTCAATTTGGAAACCTAAACTGGAAATGACAAGCGTATAAGTGCCAATTTCAACGTTTTTGAGCAAATAGTCGCCTTGTTCATTCGTCGTGACACCGCGCACAGTGCCTTTCAAAACGACAGATGCGCCCACAACGGGCTGGTTGGTTTGGTCTGTAACAGTGCCTGCGATATTGCCCAATTCGATGGGTTCTGAAAAGGCGACAAAAGGTAAGCAAAAGAAAATAAAAAGTAAGGTGATAGATTTTACGTGCATCATAATTAAGTTCGGTAAATTATTTAGACTTATTAAAAATAATGACGCAAAACTAAAACGAGACTTTGGAATAGAAAAGGATTTTAAGAAATATTATTTAGATTTATTTTAAAGAAGGTTTCACTGGCTTTATAAATATTTCTAAATCAATTGTTTATAAAAAAATTGGGTCACTAAAAAATCCTTCAGAATTTCTTAGCGACCCAATTGTTTAACGCTATGTTCGGG
>JANMJN010001169.1:0-1970 GCA_031371355.1 Saprospiraceae bacterium | reverse complement strand
TTCAACAAATGTTCTTTGCCATATAACACACCTACACCCGTGGGTCCAAACAGTTTATGTCCAGAAAATGCTAAAAAATCAACATCTAATTTTTGAACATCCAAAACATGAGAAGCGACACTTTGCGCCGCATCTACAAATACAGGCACACCTCGCCGATGGGCTATTGTGATAATTTCCGCAATCGGATTCACTGTCCCCAACGTGTTTGATATATGCGTAATAGCAACCAATTTGGTTTTCGCAGTAATGGCTTTTTCAAAATCAGACACCAAAAGCACCCCCTCAGTATTGAAGGGTATAACAACCAAATTTCCCTTATTTTTCAAACAAACCTGCTGCCACGGAATCAAATTCGCATGGTGTTCCATTGCTGAAATCACAATTTCGTCGCCCACTCCTACCCTATCCAATGCAAAACTTGAAGCGACTAAATTGACCGCATCTGTCGTTCCAGATGTAAAAATGACCTCTTTTACTGAGGGGGTGTTTAGAAACCGATGCACTTTCTCACGCACAGCATCATACGCCCGAGTAGCCGTTGCCGCAAGCGGATAAATGCCCCGATGCACATTCGCATTGTGTTTTTGATAAAAATCTATTTCTGCATCAATAACCGAGTACGGCTTTTGTGTCGTCGAAGCAGAATCGAGATAGACGAGGTTTGGATATGCTTTGAAGATTGGGAATTGAGCGCGGATGTTTTTCATAGGAGCAAAGGAAAGTGAAATTTAGTCATCATAGTGTCCATGAAGACTCACAATAATTACCAATTCATCATTCAATCGATAGATTAGGCGATGTTCTTGCGTGATACGCCTTGACCAAAATCCTTTGTATTGGTATTTCAATGGTTCTGGTTTACCGAGTCCTTTGAACGGGTCGCGGCTAATATCTCGAATGAGTCGGTCAATCTTGAAGAATATTTCCAAGTCATTTTCCGCCCATTCAATGAATTCTTGATAAGCTTTCTCTTGAAATTGAATATGTCTCATTGAGATGAAAGTTTTGTCACAAGTGCTTGATACTCATCACTTGTGAACGATATTAAGTTTTCTCCGCGTTCTGTCTCGTCCATTGCCTCTTCGATGCGGCGACGCATTTCTTCTCTACTTTCTTTGCGTTTGATGCGCACTTGGATTTCAGAGTCTTTACCTTCGACAAAAGACTTAATTTTATCAAAAAGGCTTTGGTCAAAATCACTTGACGAAATATTAAAAATTGCTTGAACCATGTTTAAATTTATTTAGATTTTAAAACACAAAAATAAATACAAAATTTGATTATTCCACGAAAATTAGGTTCGTCATAAAAATGAAATGAATTCACAAATGTCCGTTGCAGAAATACTAAACAGTTTTTGAGTCGTCGAAGCAGAGTCGAGATAGATGAGGTTTGGATATACCTTGAAGATTGGGAATTGAGCGCGGATGTTTTTCATACTAACAAAGGAACTTAAAATTTAAATATCCTGTCCTTTTTTTTGTTTTTTCTAACGTTACCTTTGTTCAATATTCCAATAAATGGTAATTTACAACAGGTAATTTACAACGACATCAAAACGAAAAACAATGACTTTAATATTATCTCAAGTATCCGTCAAAAAAGGCACAACCCTCATTTTAGACGATATCAATTTAGACATAAAAACAACCGAAAACTGGGCAATAATCGGTGAAAATGGCTCTGGAAAAACAACTCTATTGCAACTTTTGGCAGGTTATACTGAGGGGGTCAAAGGCGTAGTTGAAAGACAAAAAAATCTAACAACCGAACTCGTCGCCAGTAGTTTTAAAACAAACCGACTCGTCAACAAAGCCTATCAATATTACCAACAACGCTACACTTTCGACGGTGCTGCCCTTGCCCCAACCGTCTATGAAGTCGTCCAAGATCAAGTAAAACCACTGAATACCATAGATGAAAAATCAGTCACATTACCACCCAAGCCTTATGCCGATAGTGCGATT
>JANMJN010001166.1:0-3283 GCA_031371355.1 Saprospiraceae bacterium | reverse complement strand
CAATAATTGCAAACGTTTTGACTTTTTGTCAACAACAATTTTAATTTTTGATGCGCCTATTTTAGTCGGTTCTTGATAACCCGCGTCTTCAACTGCAAAACCTTTTGGCGGCAATTCAACACCTTTTGGCGGATCCAATTTCACTTGCTCACCTTTATTATTGGTCAATGTATCTTTCAACGGATTGAACAACATACTGCCGCCGATTGCCATCGCCGTAACGATTTCAGGCGAAGCAACGAATGAGTGTGTATTTGGATTACCGTCCGCCCGTTTAGAAAAGTTGCGGTTAAAAGACGTGATAATCGAGTTTTTCTCTTGTTTTTCAGCACCATGTCGCGCCCATTGACCGATACAAGGACCGCAAGCATTTGCCAATACAACGCCACCCATTTTTTCAAAATCTGTCAAAATACCGTCGCGTTGAACGGTGAAACGAATGAGTTCAGAACCCGGTGTGATTGTAAATTCAGAGCCTGCAATCAAACCTTTTTCAACCGCTTGACGTGCCAATGAAGCCGCACGGTCAAGGTCTTCGTAGCTTGAATTGGTACATGAACCAATCAAACCAACAGATAATTTTTCAGGATAACCGTTTTTCTTAACCGCTTTTGCCAATTGTGAAATAGGCCAAGCCAAATCGGGCGTGAAAGGACCATTCACATGAGGTTCGAGTTTCGACAAGTTGATTTCAATGACTTGATCGAAGTATTTTTCTGGATTTTCGTAGCAATCTGCATCGCCTGTCAATGCGTCTTTGACTTTATTCGCCAAACGAGCAACATCAGCCCGACCTGTTGCTTTGAGGTAACGTTCCATTGATTTGTCGTAACCGAAAGTAGAGGTTGTTGCACCAATTTCAGCACCCATATTACAAATCGTTCCCTTACCTGTACAGCTCAAAGAAGCCGCACCCGAACCGAAATATTCAACAATCGCACCTGTACCACCTTTTACGGTCAAAATACCAGCAACTTTCAAAATCACGTCTTTGGCAGAAGTCCAACCTTTCATTTTGCCTGTCAACTTGACACCAATGAGTTTTGGCATTTTCAATTCCCACGGCAAACCAACCATCACATCCACAGCATCCGCACCGCCGACACCGACAGCAACCATGCCCAAACCACCCGCATTAACGGTGTGAGAGTCTGTACCAATCATCATACCGCCCGGGAAAGCATAGTTTTCCAAAACAATTTGGTGAATGATACCCGCGCCTGGCTTCCAAAAACCGATACCGTATTTATTGGATACATCGCTAAGGAATTTATAAACTTCCGAGTTTTCCATTTCGGCACGTACCAAGTCAGCAGATGCGCCCACTTTTGCTTGAATTAAGTGGTCGCAATGCACCGTCGAAGGCACTGCCACTTTTTTGCGTCCACATGTTGTGAATTGCATCAAAGCCATTTGTGCCGTTGCATCTTGCATTGCCACGCGGTCAGGCGAGAAGAAAACGTAGTCTGCACCACGTTTAAAATCCTTTTTGCCAGAGTCTTCGTGCAAATGCGCATAAAGGATTTTTTCTGATAAAGTCATGGGGCGACCCAACATCGTTCGTGCAGCTTCCACACGAGTGGCGTAATCTTTATAAAACGCCTTGACCATTTTAATATCAAATGCCATAATTGTATATTTTTTAAAGTACGAGATAATTGGTTAAAATGATTGACTATCAAAGGCTTATGCAACACCGGCGAGCTTTTTTTATGCCGCAAGCCTTAGATACTGAGGGGGGTGTATCTTACTAAAAAAAAGCCTTTAATGATTCAAACGTTTGAAAAACGCCCAAAATTAAAGCTAATTTCTGAAAACATATAGAAAGTTCGATATTTTCGGTAGAAATGATATTTCAGACGAGATTTGACTGTACTGTTTTACATGTCACACCCAAGCCATAAAAATCTTTTTGCCTTGTACCTCAATCCATTCAGAATGCCATTTTTTTACTTCCGAATGGTCGAAAATAAGCAAATAACCTTCGGTCAAAGCTTGAATGTCTAAATAACCAACCAATTGGGCAAGTCCTTTTTGATGTGCTTTTTCGCCACGCCACAATTTAAGTTCTGCCACGTATTTATGTTGTAAATAAGTAATCACAACATCCAAGCGTTTCTCTTCAGATACTTGGGGTTCTTTAAAATCGTAGCCCGAACCATTGATTATCGGTTTTATAAAAGCCAGAAATACTAAGCGACCGTTTTTTTCAAGAAAATCTCTATCTTTTTTGCTGTATTCTTTTTTCATAAAAGTTTGAAAACCCAACAAAACGGCTTCCATATTGAGGCTGTTATCATCATTTTTATAACCATAACCGAAATCCGCGCCTTTTGAAATCTGAAATAGGTGCATTTTATCGGTCATATAATTAGTAATCACCTCACTATAAACCCTATTATGAATCGCGGCACTACCGTTGCTGTTTACTAAAATACCGTACAGTACGGCGAAATTAGTGATAGGATTATGAATATTGAAAGACCATTTTTCATTATCAACCGCTATTTTATAGACTATTTCGTAAAGGTCTTTATTGTTTTCTAAGTTTTTTATAAGGCTATCGAAATTGGTATTGCTTTCCGTCACCAATTGCCGAACGGATTGTTCTATGTCTGAGTCTGTCCATTCTTTTACTGTTTTTGTCGGCAAAGTTGTTTCATCAAACATTTTACACAATTTACTGACTAAAAATGGGTAACCCGATGTATAGTAAAACAATGTTTCTGCAATGTGTTGCGTATTCATTTTCACCCCTGTGTCGGCAACGTATTCGTCCAACATCGGTTTGATTTCAAAAGGTTGTAAGTTCATATCCACTGTAAATTCTGTGGCTATATTCCAAGGCGAGTTGTATTTTGTTTCTTGATCAGGTCGTATTTTAGCTTTCAGTGATTTGACATCATGTACACCCGCCAGCACAACGGAATGAAACGTTTTTATAATGTCTTGTGCTAAATATTTATTGCGAAGCATCGCTAAAAAACTGATAAACAGTTGATTGTTACTACTTTTATCCACTTCATCAATGAGCAAAACGACTTTTTTGTCTGTTTGCATGGCTATCTCTGTCAATACCAACGAAAGACCCTCTAAACGCTCCACCTCTGTCTCTTTCTGTTTCAAAAAGGGTACTAATTCTGGCGAAAAAACAGAAGCATACGTTATTAAAAGGCGGATAAAACCGGGTGCAAATATTTTTTCATCTTCAAAAATAGCATCGCCAATACCTTCAAAACTTATATTAAAAACAACATAGTCGCCCGTTTTTTGAAGCCTGTCA
>JANMJN010001158.1:0-2980 GCA_031371355.1 Saprospiraceae bacterium | reverse complement strand
GTGTTCGTTCGGTTGATTTTTTATATACACGCCCTGAAGTGGATCGTAAAAATATTGTCGTTTGGGGTAGTAGTATGGGCGGTGCTTTGAGTGTCGTAACCGCAGCATTGGACAAAAGAGTGACGTTGTGTGCATTCGATTTGCCTTTTCTATCCGATTGTCGCAATTATTTCACTCTTACAGGTTTTCCGGGCGACTTTTTTAAAGACTATGCCCTTAAAAACAATGTAGAAATGGACAAAATATATGCTGTTTTAGATTATTTTGACATCAAAAATTTTGCCCGATCCATAAAATGCCCTGCCATGATGGCTTCAGGGCTATTTGACGAAACCTGCCCGCCTGCCATTAATTTTGCAGCATATAACAACTTACGTTCAAAGAAGAAATCATTTTATCTTATGCCAGATACAGGTCATGCGGTTACAGCAGAACATTGGTATCGGTTTTATGATTGGTGTAGGGAGTATTGGAACAAAAAATAACGTAGCCTTTTGTCAAGACTACGTTATTTCAACCTTTTTTATGCTCTCTTGATTCCCTTTCAATTCTTAACGTCCTGAATGAATCAACAAAACAGAAATATCAGACGGAGAAATACCTGAAATACGACTCGCCTGACCTAAAGTACGCGGCTTTATTTTAGTTAATTTCAAGCGTGCCTCCATTGAAAGGGCAGGGAATGCATGATAATCCATGCTGTCGGAAAGGTGCAATTCTTCAAATTTCTTCATTTTATGCGCCATTTCACGTTCTTTTTCAATATAACTCTCATATTTCATCGTGATTTCAGCCCCCTCAGTAATTTCGCCATCATACTTTTTCAAAAAGTCATCGAGCTGTGGAACGACCTTGCGCAACCCCTCAGTATCCACCTGTGGGCGCAACAAAATTTTATGTAATTTCATCCTTTGTTCAATGGGTGCGGTACCAATTGTTTCCAAATAACCATTGATAGAATCCGGCGAAATGCTTAGTTCTTTCATAAAATCTATAATGGCTTGCTCGCCCGCTACCTTTTGTTCAACCCGTGCCATGCGCTCGTCCATGTTCTTCATACCTAATTTTTCTGCAATAGGAGAAAGACGTACGTCTGCATTGTCTTGTCGCAACAAAATGCGGTATTCAGCACGGCTTGTAAACATACGGTAAGGCTCTTCCGTTCCTTTTGTAATCAAGTCGTCAATCAAAACGCCAATGTATGCATCACTGCGTTTGAGGATAAAAGGAGCCTCCTCATTTATCGCTAAATGCGCATTAATACCCGCCATTAAGCCTTGACAAGCCGCCTCTTCGTATCCTGTTGTGCCGTTTATTTGTCCTGCAAAAAAGAGATTTTTGACCAATTTAGTCTCCAAAGACAACTCTAATTGGGTTGGTGGAAAGTAATCGTACTCAATTGCATAGCCTGGGCGAAACATTTTTACATCTTCAAAACCGACGATACTGCGCAAGGCTTTCATCTGCACATCTTCAGGTAACGACGACGAAAAGCCATTGATATAGATTTCGACGGTATCCCAACCTTCGGGTTCAATAAACAGTTGATGGCGGTCTTTATCTGCAAAACGATTGATTTTATCTTCAATTGAAGGACAATAACGAGGTCCCAAGCCTTGAATACGCCCTGTGAACATAGGTGATTTTTCAAAACCTGTTTTCAGAATTTCATGCACTTTGTCATTGGTGTAAGTCACATGACAAGGGCGTTGATTAGTAAGCGGGGGCGTATTGGTGAAACTGAATTTAGCAGGATTTTCGTCGCCGTCTTGCACTTCCATACGGTCAAAATGCAGGCTGCGACCGTCCACACGTGGTGGCGTACCTGTTTTCATGCGACCTGATTCAAAGCCCAATTCAACCAATTGTTCCGTGATGCCGCGTGCAGCTGATTCGCCCATACGTCCACCGCCAAACTGTTTTTCACCTATATGTATAATGCCATTTAGAAATGTACCATTGGTCAAAACGACGGCATTTGACTCAATTTCCAAACCTAAAGGTGTGCGAATGCCCCCGACACGTCCATCTTTAACAATCAAACCCGACACCATCTCTTGCCAAAAGTCGATATTTGGATGTTGCTCCATCATAATCCGCCATTTTCGAGCAAACAGATTGCGGTCACTTTGCGCACGCGGCGACCACATAGCGGGACCTTTAGAGCGGTTCAACATGCGAAATTGTATCATCGTATGGTCGGTCACGATACCTGAATAACCACCTAAAGCATCTACTTCACGGACTATTTGCCCTTTAGCAACACCGCCCATTGCAGGATTGCACGACATTTGGGCAATCGTCTGCATATTCATAGTTGCTAAAAGGACTTTTGAACCCATATTGGCAGCAGCAACGGCTGCTTCGCAACCTGCATGACCTGCACCAACAACTATGACATCGTATTTTGGAAACATTTCTTTTAAATTTAGGGTGCAAAATTACGTCAAATATTAGAATTTTAGCTAAAAATACTGAGGGGGTCTAAAATGTCTCCATGAACATTTTAGACCCCCTCAGTATTTTTAACTAAAAAACCTACCCAAAAGCAGGCAGCATATTAATCCCCGTCCAAAATTCAACAATAGAGCGAATGGCTTGATTAAACTCAAAAATATCAAGTGGCTTACAGACAAACGCCTTTGCACCGAGTTCGTAACATTTCAGAATATCCGTCTTGCTATTCGATGTCGTGAACATGACGACGGGTACTTTTTTGAGCAACGGATCCTCATGCATAAAACGCAGGACATCTATACCGCTGACTCGCGGCATGTTCAAATCAAGCAATATGACAGCGATTTCGCTAAGTACTGTTGTTTTTAGAAAATTAAGCAACTCTTGACCGTCGCCAACATGAACCAACTCGACAGGGTTTTCCAACTCCCGAATCGAAATGCGGACAAGCTCAACATCCGCAAGATTGTCTTCGACAAGTATAACTTTTTTACATTTAACACTCATAATTTTACTACTTAGT
>JANMJN010001116.1:0-8954 GCA_031371355.1 Saprospiraceae bacterium | reverse complement strand
GATGTAAACCTATACAATGCCGTAAAACAGATTCGTCCAGGAGAAACAACCGTTGTCACGATAAACAGAGAGACTAAGTCCTTAAAGCTGTTATTGACCGCTACTTTGTTTCAAGTTGACAATAAAATCAATAAACTCATTGCTTTTCAAAACATTCACGAAGCTTTAGATGAAAACGAAGCGCTTGCTTGGCAGAAGTTGTTGAGTGTGATGACGCATGAGATTATGAACTCTGTTGCGCCGATTTCGTCATTGGCAGATACTCTGAAAAAGCGTTTGGATTCTGTTAATTCAGATGAAAAAGATGACCTCGAATTGGGGCTTGAAACCATCCGAAAACGGAGCGAAGGGTTGTTGCGGTTTGCTGAATCCTACCGCAATCTCAATAAAATAACAACGCCTAATTTGAGTGTTATCTATGTACGAGATATTTTTGAAAACATCTTAACATTGATGCAGCCGACCTTTGAAAAGAAAAATATTGAAGTAGATGTTATCTTAAAAGACCCTGAATTGACGATTCATGTAGATATCAACCTCATTGAACAAGTGCTGATTAACCTTGTTATCAACGCTACAGAAGCCGTTAAAGAAAAAAATAATCCTCAAATTATTCTTTCTGCCTATACCGAAAAGGACAAACGGTTTATAAAAATAACAGACAATGGTGTAGGTATTCCTCCTGATTTGATAGACAAAATATTTATTCCTTTTTTTAGTACGCGCAAAAATGGCAATGGCATTGGTTTGAGTCTGTCGAAGCAAATTATGCTGCTGCACAAAGGTTCGATTCAAGTGCAAAGTATTGAAAATGAAGGAAGTGCGTTTTTTCTAAAATTTAGCAATTAGTAATATCCCCCTCAGTATTTTGGAGTATTTTACTCCGTCCGCAACGAGTTTACAGGATTTGCCACCGCCGCTTTTATGGCTTGATAACTCACGGTTAATAAAGCAATCAACATCGCAATGACACCCGCCAAAGCGAATATCCACCAACTGATAGTGATGCGATACGCGAAATCTTCTAACCATTTATACATCGCCCACCAAGCCAATGGGATGGCAAGGATGGTTGAAATCAAGACAAGAATCATAAAGTCTTTTGACAACATCGTTACCAAATTCGCTACGGACGCGCCCAATACTTTTCTCACCCCAATTTCTTTGATTCGCTGTTCTGCCATATAAGTGGCGAGCCCGAACAAACCGAGACAAGCAATGAGAATGGCAATGATGGCTAAACTCAATCCCAATTTACCTGTTCGTTGTTCAACGCGGTACATTTTATCAAAGGAATCATCCAAAAACTCGTAGTTGAAAGGCATTCCGGGTGCCATGGCTTTCCATTTGCTTTCGATATTGGTTAATAGGTTTTGGATATTGCCTGTATTGACTTTAAAGGCTGTTTCCCATGATGGTTTTCCCAAACGAAAACACAGTGGACGAATGTTTTCCTTCATGGATTCAAAATGAAAATTCTTGACAACCCCAATAATATCGTAAGAAACCAAACGGTTTGAAAACTGGTCTTGAAACATAGTGTATATTTTTTTACCAATTGGATTGTCAAAACCGAGTGTTTTAGCGGTCGTTTCATTAATAATGATGGCAGAAGAATCGGCACCAAAATCTTTTGAAAAATTTCTACCGCTTGCCATTTCCATATCCATGACATTTATGTAATCATAGTCTATCACCCATGTTTGCATGTTTAAACCATTTTTCGCATCCATGACCGCTTCTTTTGAATAAGAATTGTCATTTCTTGAGGAATTGGAAACGGGCAAATAACCTGCAAAAGCACTGGCTGTCACGCCCGACAATTTGGATACCTCGTTTTTGAAGGCTTCACTATCTTTCCGCAAGGCACCTGTGCCATGGATGATTAAGACTTTGTCCTTATTAAAGCCCAATTTTTTTGTTTGAATATAGTTCAGTTGGCTGTAAACCACGATTGTTCCGACAATAAGAAAGATGGTTGTGGTAAATTGGAACACAACCAGCACATTGCGAAGCATACTTTTTTTAACTCCTGCATTGAGTTTTCCCTTCAATACAGCAATAGGTTTAAATGAGGACAAAAAGAAAGCTGGGTAGCCGCCTGCTAATAGACCGACGACAAAAGGCAAAGCGATAAGAAAGACTAAATAGTGTGGCTGAAAGAGTTCTGAAAAGCTCAATTTTTTACCGGACAAATTATTGAACCATGACAAACTAAGCCAGACAATACCAAGTGCAAAAACGATTGAAATAAGAGCTGTTAAGGTAGATTCCGTTAAAAATTGCTTTATTAATGATTGTTTATCGGAACCCAATACTTTGCGAATACCGACTTCTTTTGCCCTGTTTGAAGAACGGGCAGTGGAAAGATTCATAAAATTGATGCAAGCCAATAACAAAATAAACAATGCTACCGCAGAAAATATATAGACATATTGGACATTGCCGTTAACGCCCAATTCAGGTGTGCGGTCAGAATGAAGATGAATATCGGTTAAAGGCATTAAACTGTACTCTAATCTGTTCCCTGCTTTGGCAAACTCATCCATAGAGCTAATATTCATGAATTGTTTGGCTTGCGGCAGTATGTATTTATCAATGATTTGATTAAAGTTTTTTTCAAAGGCATTGTAATCTGTTCCCTCTTTTAGGACAATATAGGTTTGAAAATTATTACTCAAGAAATTTCCCCATGGATATTCGACACTACCCATTGAAAAGATAAAATCAAAATTGAAATGTGCATTGTGTGGTATGTCCTTGATAACAGCCGTTATTTTATATAAGGTGCTTTTATTTTCATCGGTTTCAATATTTTTTCCAACGACATCTGTTGTACCAAAATACTTTTTAGCCGTGGTTTCGGTAATCACAACGGCATTCGGTTCAGTCAAAGCAGTTTTGGCATCACCGGCAAGGACAGGCAGGGTAAAAACATTGAACAATGTAGAATCTGCATGAGCTACATTATCCTCCCGGATATATTCGTTGCCTTTTTTGACCATTCTATAGCCATCCGAAGTATAAAATCGGACATACGCCTCCACTTGTGGGTAATCTTTTTTTAATGTCGCACCCATTGGATCAGATGTGACGGCTAAATGCAACTTGTTGCCCCCAAAGACAATATCAGAATTAACCCGATAAATACGGCTGGCTTTCTCATTAAATTGGTCATAACTTAACTCATCGGCGACATACAAAGCAATGAGAATGAAACTGGCAAGACCAGATGCCAAACCAATAATATTTATCGAAGAAAATACTTTGTTTTTAAGTAAATTCCGCCAAGCGATTTTAAAATAGTTCTTTATCATGGCTGTATTGTTTTTAGTATTTGAATTGAAAAATGCACCCCTCAGTAGTTCGTTCAAAAAGTTCTTATAAAAACTAGAGTTTGAATTAAATTGTTGATTTTCAACAACTTGACGCAAGTTTTAAACTTACGTCAAGTGAGAAATTCGATTTTATCAAAAACTAAACTCTCTCAATCAAATCCTTTCCGATTTTCCTCAATGCTTCAAAAGAGGTTTTTGAAGTCACTTTGTTCACTTTCAATCGTATCATTTTATTGGCTTTTCGGACAACAATGAGGCAAAAGTTTTGCTTATCGGTATGAAAAAAAGCCTCGTCACCATAAGCGGTTAGTAGCTCAAAACCCTTATGTTTTTTATTGGATTTGATAAAAGTTTGAATTGTTTTACGGGCTTCTTCTTCGGTTTTATAGCGTTCAAACATATAATACAGGATGCCTTGTTTTTGGGTTTTAGCATCTATTTCTTTAGCAGTAAAAGTGCTTTTTGAGGTATACATTTCATTTAGAGTATCACTTTTTCGTTCTTTCAAAATAGCAGGTTCGCCCAAAATGCTTTCTGCTTCTTCAAGGCTTAATTGGTGTCGTCCAACCGCAACATTGGACATTTTAGTAGTAGGTTGGATGCTGCAAAAAACAGCGTACAATGTGATAAAAAGGATGCTTTTCATGTCTTTAAATTTTGATTTACAATTTGAATGACAATATTTAAATTAGAATTTGAGGAGTTTGAAGGCTTTTTCATTAAAAATACTGAGGGGTATAAATCCCTAACATCTTTCACATCCTTAGCATCTTAATTCAGCCTTACTCCGTCCGCAACGACTTCACAGGATTTGCCATAGCCGCTTTAATCGCATGAAAACTAATAGTCAATAAGGCAATCGCTGCTGCCATAACACCTGCAACAATAAATACCCACCAAGCAATACTCGTTCTGTAGGCAAAATCCTGCAACCAGTTGTGCATGATATACCAAGCGACGGGAAAGGCAATGACCGCAGCAATACCCACCAGCTTCATAAAGTCTTTAGAAAGAAGCCCAACGATATTAGGCACACTCGCACCCAAAACCTTACGGATACCAATTTCTTTAATGCGCTGTGTGATAGAAAAGGCGGATAAACCGAATAAACCCAAACAGGCAATGAATATGGCGATGAAGGCAAACAACGTAAAAATAGTACCTTGCTTTTGTTCGGCTTCGTACAAGCGACCATAACTTTCATCCAAAAAAGTATAGGTAAAAGGGGCATCGGGCAGAAACTTATACCATGTTTTCTCTACGGCACTAATGGCTGAAGTCAGGTTGTTGCCCCCTATTTTAACGGACAAATTGCCATAACCACCTCTGTTATTTGAAGGCATTCGCATCAATAAAGGCACTATTTTTTGGTGCATGGATTCAAAATGAAAGTCTTTGCAAATGCCGACGATTTTTCCTTTTATGCCACCGTATTGAATATCTTTTCCTATGGCATCGGCATCTGTTTTAAAGCCTAAAACTTTTGAAGCAGTCTCGTTGATAATATAATTGGTCGAATCCGTTGAAAAATCCCTTGAAAAGTTCCTGCCTGCCTTCATCTCTATGCTATAAGTCGGCATAAAATCATGGTCAACTGTAATGAATTTTAAATCCACACTGAGGGGTTGCATCGAATCACCGACGGCAATACTTGTTCCCATCGCATCCAACAAACGTCCTGTTGGAATACGAGAAGAACGGGTCATGTCTTTGATAGCAGAATTTTGCAACAACTCATTTCTAAAGGCTTCATACTGAGGGGTCAATGCGCTGTTGTAAGGAACATTGACAACATGCTCCCTATCATAACCGAGCGAGGCTTTTTGCAAATAACTCAATTGTTGAAACACCACAACCGTCGCGATGATTAAAATAATTGAAATAGAAAACTGGGCAACAACAAGGGCTTTTCGGAATGAAACGCTACCCGAACCGACTTTTAATATGCCTTTCAACACTTTTACGGGTTGAAATGAAGACATAAATAGGGCGGGATAAATGCCGCTAATCAATCCCACCACAAACGGCAGCAATAAAACAGGGACTAATATTCGCCATTTCAATAAAATGCTGATGGACAGTTGTTGCCCCGAAAGTTCATTCAAATAAGGAATTAATGCCCATGTAAACAACAGTGCGACGATAAGCGCAAACCAAGAAACCAAAACGGATTCGCTCAAAAATTGGAAAATAATCTCTTTTCTTTCCGCGCCGATGGCTTTTCGGATGCCGATTTCTTTGGCTCTCAACACAGAACGAGCGGTTGATAAATTCATGTAATTGATACACGCAATCAACAAAATAAACAAAGCAATAGCTGAAAAAATATACACTCTTTTGATGTCGCCATTGGCTTCTAATTCATCGTCTAAATGAGAAGTGAGGTGAATATCGGTTAGTTTTTGAAGAAATAATTTGGTACGGGTAGAAGGTTTAAACGGCGGCGGTGGTCCTGGGAAACGCATATGGTTGTCCAAAAAAGTAGGGAATTGAGCAGCTATTTTCTCCACTGGATAATTCTTTGGAAACAACAAATATGTATAAAAAGCATTGTTGCCCCAATTCGTTTCCAATTGGTTGGCACCATAAATCGCTGTATCTTTCAAGGTATTGAAAGACATGAGAATCTCTGGATGGAAATGAGCATTGCTTGGAAATGCCTTAAAAACGCCTGTTACTTTGCAAATATATTGCCTATCTACTTTTATCAATTTATCCATCGGGTCTTCACTGCCAAAATACTTTTTTGCCATTTCTTCGGTCAACATGATAGTGAACGGGTCTGCCAAAGCTGTTTTAGGATTGCCTTTTATTACAGGAACGGTAAAAAAGTCAAAGAAATTTTCATCTGCAAAATAGGCTGTGTTTTCATTGAACAATTTGTCGCCGTACTTCATCGCCATATTGCCATTCGACAATGTCCGAGTCATTTTCTCAATGTCAGGGAAATCATTTTTTAATAAAGGACCCGCCGGCGGTGCGATGGCACTCAAATGCAAGACCTGTGCGCCATCAGCCGTATTAAAACTGCGTGTCACGCGGTAAATCCTATCCGCCTTGTCATAGAATGTATCATAGCTGAGTTCATCAGAAATGTAAGCAACAATCAACAGGCAGCAAGTCAATCCCATTGTCAAACCAAACAGGTTGATGAAGGAAATGAATTTTCCTTTTAACAAGTTTCTGAATGCGATTTTTAGATAGTTCTTTATCATTGCAAAGCTTTTTTAGACATAAAATACTGAGGGGGTGCTTACTGCAAAATATTCTCCGTCACCGTCTGACCATCTAACATTCTGATAATGCGGTGGCTGTATCGTGCATCATGTTCCGAGTGCGTCACCATGATGATTGTTGTGCCAGCTTCATTCAAATCTGTCAACAATTGCATGACTTCATTGCCATTGCTGGAATCCAAATTACCCGTAGGTTCATCGGCGAGGATGAGTTTTGGATTATTGACAACGGCACGTGCAACGGCAACACGTTGTTGTTGCCCCCCGCTGAGTTGTTGCGGAAAGTGGTTGCGGCGGTGCATGATTTGCATTTTATCCAACACCGCTTCGACTCTTTTTTTCCTTTCCTCGGTTTTGACACCGGTATAAATCAACGGCAATTCGACATTTTCAAACACCGTCAATTCATCAATCAAGTTAAAACTTTGGAAAACAAAGCCGATGTTGTGCTTCCGCAAATCCGCCCGTTTACGCTCATTGTATTTGGCGACTTCAATGCCGTTGAATACAAAACTGCCCGCATCGGGGTCGTCGAGCAAGCCAACAATATTGAGCAAAGTGGATTTGCCACAACCCGAAGGACCCATAACGGCGACAAATTCTCCTTCCTTTACGTCAAAGGATAATTTGTTTAAGGCAATAGTTTCCACTTCTTCTGTACGATAGATTTTTTCTAATCCTGTTATTTTTATCATGTCAATGTTTTTTATTTAAAGTTGAAAATCAATGTTTTATGAAAAAAGTACCCCCTCAGTATAAGAGAGTACAAAATCAAATTAGTATAAAAAATTACTCTTTTTTCAAAACCAATTCTTGCATTGTGCCAAAATTTTCATAACTACTTGTCACCACTTTATCGTTTGGATTTAAGCCTTGTAAAACCTCGTAATAATCAGGGCTTTGACGACCCAATTGTATATCTACTTTATACGCAATATCGCCTTTTTCACTCACTTTAAAAATCCAATTACCGCCTGTTTGCTGATAAAAACCGCCGCGAGGTAATAGGATTGCTTGCGTTTCATCACTCAAAGCCAAACGAATTTGAAGCGTTTGTCCGCGTCGAATCCCTTCGGGGACTTTACCCTCAAAGACCATATCTACTTGAAAACGTCCACCTGATACTTGGGTATAAACCTTTTTGATACTTAAATTAAAATCTTTACCTGCGAGGCTAAAAGTACCTTTCAACCCTGGATAAATACGGCTGATATAGTGCTCATCAATATCCGCACGGACTTTAAAACCTGTCGTCATATCAATTTGACCCAAGCGAATACCCCTGTTAATTGATTGCCCAATTTCAGCATCTAAAGAGGTCAATTGCCCATCAATAGGTGAGCGAACAACCAAGTCGCCTACTTTCCGACGCATCAAAGCGAGCGTGTTTTGCATCCGCTGCAAGGATTCTTTATCCTGTTTGCCCATCAGATTGACCGATTCAGTGTCTTGGCTTAATATATCTTCAGTCAATTTTTTCCGCCGCACTTGATAGTTATAGTTATTTTCTGCTTGCTTAAAGTCTTGAGAACCAATCACTTTGTCTTCGAATAGTTTTTTATTCAATTGATATACCCGTTCAGCTTCTGCTAGGGCATTGTCCACTTCTGCCAACTGGTTTAGTTGTCGAATCGTGTTTTGTGTTGCCGAATTTTTAGAAATATTCATTTGCGTCAATACATTAAAAACCTGCGTTTCTTGATTGGCAAGGCTCAATTCCAAATCGGTATTCGACAAGCGCAAAATCGCTTGCCCGCGTTTCATCATCGCCCCATCCTCGACGTATTTTTCTTCCACTCGACCACCTTCCAAGGCATCCAAATAAATCGTTGTTTGGGGCAGAACAGTCCCGTTCACAGGTATTGTTTCTTGAAAAGCGCCTTTTTTGATTTCACTAATGGTCATGCGTTCCGTATCTACATTCAAGCGGCTTTTGCCCGAAGTCATCACATAACTCGCAAAAATGAGTGCTATGATAGCGACTACGCCTCCAATAGTTAAAAGGCGTTTGGTTGACCATGTCTTTTTCTCGATGACTCTGTCCATAAAATTTTGTTTTTTTATTGCCGCTTTTAGTTGATGGCTCACTGTTTTTAGTAAAAAGGTTGTGCCAAAGAACAATTTACTGATTGTCAATTGTTTAAATAAAAATATTATCAAAATGTGTTCGATTTTGATACAGTAACTGTCCCGTTTTGATACACTTTTGCGTAAAAATAAAAATGGCTAACACTGGGAATGAACTCTGTGTTAGCCATTTTTAATAAATACTGAGGGGGGCGCTATTCGTCTGCCTAAAAATTTTTTAAAAAATGAACCTGGTTGAAAGGAAATTCGACAAATCATCTTTAATAATGTCGTTGAACAGAGCCTTATTAGC
>JANMJN010001074.1:0-5335 GCA_031371355.1 Saprospiraceae bacterium | reverse complement strand
ATTGTTTCGCCCTCGAATTTTGAGAAAAATGACCCCCTCAGTATTTTTCCTAATCCAACGAAAACGACTTTACATTTTCAATTCAATATACCTTCAAGCGCATCTATTTTTGTTGAAATTATTGACTTATTAGGAAAAGTTGTTTGGAAAGAACAGTTTGAAAACATTGATAATCAACAAATTATAAAGGTTTTTGTTGGCAATTTGCCTTATGGTGATTATTTTTTAAAGGTATCTGCTGATCAACAAACGTTTTCAAAACCTTTTATTAAAATGCGTTAGATTACTACATTTTAAAATTATAACTTTTAAAATGTTAGTAATTTAATAATCAAAAAAAATATTAAATTGATAAATAAACCAAATGAACTCAGCGAAGTCTAAAATTCAATCTTGTCATGGGAACATAGACATGATTATTGGAAATAACATACAATAGAAATTTACGAAAAGACAATTTTCAAATGCTCACTTTTACAAAAAATCAGCTTAAAACCATTGTTTTTGGTCAATCAGGTTTTGCCGAAATCCGCACTGATGTTATTACAGGCAATCGGTCATTATTTTCAAAAAAGACTTTTGAAGTGGGTGATGTTATTACCCCTTTTTATTGGGACAAAGTTTATGAAACACCGAATTACCTCACAATACAAATAGGAGAAAACGAACATGTTGAACTGTTACCAACTTTTTTAGAATGTACAAACCACAGTTGTGACCCAAATTGTTTTTTTGATACCACAAAAAAGCAATTAATTTGCCTTTCTCCCATAGATATAGGCGATGAATTGACCTTCTTTTATCCTTCGGCTGAATGGGATATGGATCAGCCCTTTGCTTGTGTTTGTGGAAGTGAGCATTGTGTTGGTTTGGTTAGAGGGGCTAAATTTTTGCCTAAAAATGCCTTAAAACACCATCGGTTTACAGATTTTATTCAACAAAAATTGGGTTTGAACAAATAAATGAATTTTATAAACAATAAAGATAAATATCATGTATGGGTACTTGCGCCTTACTTAGAAACGGAAGACGAAAACCTCAAATATTACTACGATTATACCCAAAGCATAGCGGAATATCATAAAGTTTTTACCGAAGTGGGCTGTACATGGTCATGGGTAAATGTGACAATAGACAATATTGAAACGGTCATTTCGGACATAAAAAAACAGACTGCCAAGACTAATATTGTGTTGAACCTCTGTGATGGTGACCAAATCAATGGCACGCCCGGCATCAGCGTCATTGAAACTTTAGAAAATAACGAGGTAATTTACACAGGTGCCAAGGCTTTTTTTTATAATATCACGACCTCAAAAATACCTATGAAGCGTGCCTTTGATACGCATCATGTAGCGACACCTGCATGGAAAATAATAAAGAATAATAGGGATATTAAAAGCGTTTTTTATGAAATTGGACATTTATTGATTGTTAAACCTGCTATTTCAGGCGGCAGTATGGGTTTGACGCTAAAAAACGTAGTGAATACTGAGGGGGCATTTGCTGAAGTTATTGAAGATATCAAAAAAGGCTATCGCGGCTGGAAATTAGATGGAGATGGCATTTTTGTTGAAGCATTTATCAAAGGTAGAGAGTTCACTGTTTTTCTCATTGGTTCGCATGACGACTCCAATAATCTCATTTATTATGCTCCTGTCGAGCGAGTTTTTCACGAATCTTTACCCGAAAAGGAACAATTTTTATCGTTTGATCGTCTTTGGGAGACCTATGACAAAGAGACGCCAATGCCCGATAATGGGTTTTTATATAGCTATGCTCAACCCGATGCCGCCTTGTTGCCCGCCATAAAAGACCTCAGTATCAGAGCTTATCAAGCTGTTGGCGGCACTGGTTATGGGCGTGTGGATATCAGAATGGACAAGGAAACAGGCAAAATGTATGTCTTAGAAGTCAATGCTCAAAGTGGTATCAGTGAAGACGAAAATTATACGTCAATAGGTGCTATTTTGCGGTTTGCCAACAAATCTTTTACTCAATTAATTGTTGAAGTTTTACAAGATGCCATTAATAGACATTAAAACTCATAAAATATGAAAATCTGTGTACTACAGCCCGATTATTCAACAACAGATGTTGATTATAAAAACTATGACCCGCCAAGGAACTTGGCATATTTGCGCCCCAATGATGTTATTGACCATGTTTTTTTGAATAAACTGACCACTTACAAGCAACTTAAAGACTTAAGTAAAAAGGACTACGACATTTTTGTGAACCTCTGCGAAGGCTATTTGGAATGGTCAGTGCCTTCGATTGATGTCATTCAAACCCTAGATTTGCTGAATTTGCCTTATACGGGTCCGACGGTCAATTTGTACGACCCGCCCAAACCTTTGATGAAATATGTGGCTTATTGTGCAGGAGTGAAAACGCCCAATGGTATTGTCGTCCATTCAAACGACCCCCTCAGTATAAACGTTGAAAAAGGGGCATATCCGCTATTTGTCAAACCGGCAAAAGCGGGTGACAGTTTAGGCATTGATGACCAATCTTTGGTGCATACAAAAGTAGAATTGACGAATAAAATTAATGCGTTACTGACTGAATATGAAGAAGTTTTGATTGAAGAGTACATAGCGGGTCGAGAATTTACGGTTTTAGTAGCTGCCCATTCAGATGGTAGATCGTGTCGTGTTTTTAAGCCTGTTGAGTATGTTTTTCGGGGAAATAGACACTTCAAGACGTATGCACTTAAAACGTCTGAACTGCATTCGGATACCAATATTTCTTGCAACGATCCTGTTTTAGAAACCGCTTTGAAAACTGCTACCGAGCAAATTTTTACAGCATTTGGTGGGGTGGGGTACGCTCGGTTAGATTTTAGGGTTGATGCCAACAACGACATTTATTTTTTAGAAATCAATTTCACCTGTTCTGTTTTTTATGAAGATGGTTTTGAAGGTTCGGCAGATTATATTTTGAAATATGACCCTTCGGGAAAAAGCGGTTTTTTGAATCACATCATCGAAGAAGGTATTGAACGGCATAAACGGAAGCAGAAAAAATATGCCATGAAAGGCAATGCTTTGTCTGGTTATGGTATTTTTGCCAATCAAAAAATTGCTCAAAATGAAGTCATTTTTCAAGGTGAAGAAAAAGCGCAACGCATTGTCACAAAAAAGTATGTAGAACAATATTGGAACGACGTACAGAAAAATGATTTTAAACATTACGCCTATCCAATTAGTCAAGAAGTGTATATATTGTGGGATGAAAATCCAGTAAACTGGGCACCTCAAAATCACTCATGTAGTCCAAACACAATGTATAAAGGATTAAATGTCATTGCTTTAAGTAATATTTTAGTAGGAGAGGAATTAACATTGGATTATGCAACTTTCCTAGATGAGAACATAGAACCCTTTGATTGTCATTGTGGGTGTCTAAATTGTCGTGGCAGCATAAGAGGTAATAAAGGCAATCATATTACTTGAACATAAATAGAAAAGTATGGAAGGACTCGAATATATAAAACGCATTATTTTCGCTAATAAATATCGTTTGGGCATTACTTATGCGCTTTTCAGCTTGGAAATGGCTGGTTCGCTGCTCAAACCTTACTTTTTGGGGGAAGCGGTGAATGATTTACTGAGGGGGGGCTATGAAATGCTTATCGTGTTTTTAGGGGTACATTTGGCTTGGTTAATAGTTGGCATGTTGCGTATGCGCTACGATACAAGGACTTATTCTAATATATACAACGACATCATTATACAGTTTTTGTCACGCAAGGAAAATGATGAAAATATTTCAAAATTGAGTGCTTTATCCACTTTGTCAAGAGAATACACTGATTTTTTGGAATATGATTTAATCTATATTTTAGAGGCTTTTTACAATATTTTCGGCTCGTTGATATTGATATATTTTTATGATAAAGAAGTGGTTTTTATTTGTTTCACTATTCTTATTCCAGTTCTATACATCAGCCGTTTTTATGGTCGAAGAATGGGTGTTTTGACTCAAAATAAAAATGATGAACTTGAACGTCAAGTTGACGTTATAGCAACATCCAACCCGATTGAAATTAAAAAGCATTATGAACTGTTGCGTAAATGGCATGTCAAAATATCAGACCAACAAGCCTTTAATTTTGGCATCATGGAGATTTTTGTCATGGTATTATTGGGCGTTACATTGGTAGTCAGTACCCGTTTCAACGCTCAAACACTCAATGCAGGAGAGATAATTGGGTTTTATTTTTACATATTAAAGTTCACTTCCGGCTTGGATACGATTCCGTATATCACTGAAAAATATGCGACTTTGAAAGATATAACAAAAAGGATAAAAGATTATGATGTAGTAGCGTGAGAAAAGACTTTATGGATTTAGATTGACGCTTGTAAAACTTGTGAATGACGATATTCCTTATACCCTTTTTCCTTTTGCATAGCCTCTTTTTCTATTAACTGTGCTGGAAAAGAAAGTATAAAAGTACTACCTTCATTTTCAACAGAATCGAACCGAATTGTACCTTCATATCTATCAACTATTTGCTTACATATTGCCAAGCCAATGCCTGTTCCTTCATATTGAGCTGCTCGACTTAATCTTTGAAACAAGCGGAATATTTTATCATTATATTCTATTTTCATACCGATGCCATTGTCTTTAACTTCGATGATATACAACTCTTTTTCAAGTCTCCCAGTAATTTTGATAATGGGCTCTTTATCATTAAACTTGATGGCATTAAAGATTAAATTTTGGAAAAGTTTAGTTAAGTGTAAACGTCTAATTTTAAGCATAGGTAAATAACCATCCAATTCAATGGTGGTATTTTTTTCGGAAATATTGTTGTATAACTTATCTTTTATATCATTTAAAACAAGAGAAAGTGAAAAGCCTTTAGTTATTTCTTCTTCATCGGTTGCCACAGTTGAATACTATAATAAAGCATAAATGAGACTTTCCATTTTTTTGACACCGACGATGACAAAATTCATATAATCGGTGGCTTCTGGTGGTAAAAGTTTAGAATAACGACTGTTTATGATACTTACAAAACTGCTTATACTACGCAATGGTTCTTTTAAATCATGTGCCGATGCATAAGCAAATTGTTTTAGTGTTTCATTTTATTTCGCCAATCGAGCATTTTTAAATTCTATTTCTATATTTTTTTGATATAACTGCTTGTTATTTTTATTTTTTTGCTGAATATAATAGAATATAAAAAAGAAAGTAAAAATGATTAATAAAACGACGAAAAACAAATAAAGAAACGTCTGCTTTTGGCTCAATTGAAGAGCTTGAATTTCTTTTTGACTTTTTTCGAGATTTATTTTGTCTTCTATTTCAGATTTTT
>JANMJN010001069.1:0-2101 GCA_031371355.1 Saprospiraceae bacterium | reverse complement strand
ATCAAAACCATGAGCCGCTAAACCCACAGAACCACGTGGAATCGTGCCTTTGATGGGCAAACGTGGTGTTCCCCACAATTGCTGAACCGTCTTAACACTTTGGTCATTCCAAGTATGTAATGAATATTCATCAGTTGTACTTGCTTCATAAGCAACCGAGTGCGCCATGTCGGGCATATACTCGTGTCCCGCGCTGTTCCCGTGTGCGGGTGAACAAGCTTCAAAAGAAAACAAAGCTAATGTCGCAGCGAAGAGTCCGCTAAATATTTTATTATTCATCTTTAATTAAATAATTTTTTATTGATAATTGGCAGGGAAGATTTCAAATTTAAGATTTCAAATTTCAAGGTGCAATAAACTGATTATCAATTATGTGCAAAATAGAACTTGTTACTTTTTTTATTTTCTATCCCTAATGATAATTGGTTATTAAAAAACAAGCAAAAATCAATTCCCAATGGCATTTTTACTGAGGGGGCCTATTTGAATTTCAGATTTCAAAGATTTCAAATTTCAACTGGATATTAAACACCTTGAAATCTGAAATTTGAAATTTGAAATCCTAGATTAACTTTTGACCGATTTCGTCAACACCGCTGTTGTTAAGAAATGATTTATACTTCTCAACTTCTGCTGAACTCGCACCTGTTACGTCGAACGCCACACAGAATTTATCGTCTGTGATGCGGTCGTGCAAAGTCGGATTTGAAACGCCGAAGCCCATGCCGCAAATCGTATAGAAAGTAACAACCATACCGATTGAAGCAAAAAGCACCGTCAACTCAAAAGTAACGGGAATGAATGAAGGCACAGGCCAATAAGGTTTGTTACCAAAAATAATCGGCCAATCCTTGAAAAATGCCCAAGACATGAACAAAAACGCGGTCAAAGTACCCGTCATACCGTAAACGAAGCCCGCTTGGTGCAAGCGTGATTCTGACAAACCCAAAGCAGGGTCAAGTCCGTGAACGGGAAATGGCGTGTAAACATCAAAAATATCAAGATGTTCCTTGTTCGCTTTTTTAACTGCTGAAAGCAATTCTGTTTCGTCGTTGTATAATCCAAAAAGGATTTCTTTATTATAAAACTTCATTTTATTGAAATATTTGAGAAGTCAAATTATCTGATTATTTACTTTTTTATACCCCCTCAGTATTTTCTCTCATTTCTGTCGAAAATATAAAAGGTTTATAACCAATTACTAAGAATGCTAAAATATAAGAACACGAATATTGATTTACAATCAACTAGCAGCCAGTTGCGTGCAAATTTTTAATTCTTAATTTTTAATTTTCTTAATGGTGTGCGTGTTCCGCTTCATCATGTGCATGATGATGTGCATGGTCAGCAACTGTATTGTGTTTTACGTATTGACTGCCCATTGATTTCAAAATAGATTTTGTTTCCGCAATTGCAACTACGGGCGCAATTCTAGTAAAAATCAAGAAGCACGTAAAGAACAAGCCCAATGAACCGACAAACAAGCCAATTTCAACCCAAGTTGGTGAATAGTAAGACCAGTTAGCGGGGTCATAATCACGCGCCAATGTGGTTGCAATGATAACAAAACGCTCGAACCACATACCGATATTGATAAAAATAGACATGAAGAATGTTACCCATAAATCAGTACGCAATTTTCTGCTCCAAAACAACTGTGGCGAGACAACATTACACAACATCATACCGAAATATGACCACCAATAAACACCGAATACACGGTTATAGAAAGCAAATTGCTCGTACAAATAGCCTGAATACCAAGAAATAAACAATTCTGTCAAGTACGCCACACCTACGATTGAACCCGTCAACAAGATAACTTTGTTCATACTTTCGATGTGACCTACCGTAATATAGTCTTCCAATTTCAACAACTTACGAACGATTAACATCAACGTTAACACCATCGCAAAGCCCGAGAATACCGCACCCGCAACGAAGTAAGGAGGGAAAATCGTTGTATGCCAGCCTGGAATGACCGACGTTGCGAAGTCAAAAGATACGATGGTATGAACCGACAAAACGAGTGGTGTAGAAATACCCGCCAAAACAAGCGACAAGGCTTCCCAACGTTGCCAATGTTTTGCAGAACCTGTCC
>JANMJN010001058.1:0-1704 GCA_031371355.1 Saprospiraceae bacterium | reverse complement strand
GTGTCATTACTGATAAAGCTACTTTTGCTTACATCGCTGATGTTTTTATTCTCGAAAACTATCGGGGTCAAGGGCTATCGAAACAACTTATGGCATTTATTCTCGAACAGCCTGATTTACAAAACCTCAAACGCTGGCTTTTAGCAACCCGAGACGCACATGGACTTTATGCACAATTTGGTTTTACCCCCCTCAGTCATCCAGAGGTTTGGATGGATATAATGAACCCGAATGCTTATAAATGACTATTGAATAAGTTCCCCTTTTTCGTTACTTAATACCTGACCACCCATTACATCGTCTTCGCTTCTTTACCATATTGTAGCGTCACGAAGTAAATCCTATTCAAAAGACTGCTGGCGATAGCGGTGTATATAGAGAGTAGCGTTATTTTTTCATTTTTTTTATTGAACAATAAAAGAAAGGCTTAACTTTGTATATAAACTACATAAGAAAACGACTCAAACATGATGGGAACCGATGGCTAAAAAACAAACAAAACCGAAAAAAAAGATTGATTCAGGAGACAAAATATATGAAGGCAATCTTTATGATAAAATTTTTAAAGAAGATGCGGAAGCCATATTTTTACCTCTTGTCGAGCGAAGATTAGGTGTGAAAATAAAAACGTTCAAGCCTTTTAAAACCAAACTGCAAACCACACTCGAAAGAGAGATGGACTTTTTTTACGAAGTAGAAACCGAAAATGGCGAATGTTTTTTACTCCATCTTGAGTTTCAAAGTGAAGATGAACACGATATGCTGTATAGAAAAGCAGAATATCACGGCATCGCTTTGAATATAAAGAAAATGGAAATTCGGCACATTGTGATATATTTGGGGATAAATAAGCCGACTATGCCCACTCAGCTTCCTGAAAAAGAAGTGTATCGCGGTTTCGATTTAATAGATATTCATGCTTTTGACCATAAAGAACTGTTACAATCCCAAATACCTGACGCAATAATTCTAACCATTTTAGCAGATTATGCACCAGAAAAAGCAGAAAGTATTTTACGTTTGATTGTTCGGCAACTGAAAGCGGTATGCCAAAATCAAAGTGAATTATCAAAATATATCAAACAACTCGTCGTTTTATCACGACTTAGGAAAATTGAAGGTTTAACAATTAAAATAGCAGAAGAAATGCCTATTACTTATGATATTAGCACTGATTTCCTTTATAATCAAGGAATTGAGAAAGGAATTGAGAAAGGAATCGAGAAAGACAAAATTGAAGTTATTCGCAATTTGCGGCTTGAATCCATGTCTATCGAATTCATTGCTCGTGTCGTTAATGTTTTACCAGAGAAAGTCCGTCAAATTTTAGATAAATTGGGGATGGATTAACCCTTGAATCAAAAGGTATGAAAAAAAAAGCCACCTCGTTCTATTCGAGATGGCTTTTTACTTTTCACTTAATGCCGCACCACCAATTGCTTCGTCTTCACCGCCTTCCCATATTGCAGGGTCACGAAGTACGTCCCATTCGGATAATCAACCGTTTGTATCTTTTCACTTACTCCTCTTGGTCAAAAAAGATTTTGTAGAAAGTTTGTCCTTTTTCTTCATCATAGCCCCGTTCAATCAATTCGCGGCGACCATGTACGTAGATGTGAAAATTATCATCGAGTTTGATGACTTTTTTGAAGACTTTACTTGATTTTCGCATGGCTTGCTTACTGATATCGAATTGATCAGCTA
>JANMJN010001054.1:0-2853 GCA_031371355.1 Saprospiraceae bacterium | reverse complement strand
TGAATTAAACATTTTTTAAAGAATTATATTTTTTTATCTTTATCATAAAATATATCGAAAAACAGCCAGAAGGATCAATTTAAGGACACTTCAGATACCCCTCAGTTACATGGGCAAAAATCAATCAATAATCAGTTCATCTGCAAAAAGCCAAGCAGCTTTGCCTTCTCCAGCATGACCTTTTGGGCAAATGCCTATGTTTTTTGCATAAATTTTTAAATAACGCTTGGGTTTAGTATATTCTGAAAACCGCAGTTTGGCTTGTTTAATATACGTTTTTTCAAGGCTTCGACTGTGTGCAAAGTCCGCACGGTCAATGTCTAACCATTCTTTTCCATCATTTGATACAGAAGCTATAACGTAATCCGGTAGAAAAATCCATGAAGCCGGTTTATTCAAAAACTCTAAATCAATAGATCTGAACTTGCGCGGTTGTTCAAAATCGAAAATAACTTCCATATCATTACCTTCAAAACCCGTCCACTGCGAATAGGTCTTTTCGCTGCCTCGAATGCCGTTTGTTAATCCAAGCGTACCTGATTCGTAAGTATTTTTTGCAGGTTTGGTCAAATCGTATTTCATACCCAAAGCGGAATGCGGATAAACCGTTTGGGTCACTGATTTACTTATAGGTTTTCCATTCTGAAAATTTGTTGCTCGAATGGCATTAAAATTTTTAATTTCAAATGGTTGTATATATAATAATGATTTAATTGTTGGTTGTGAGCCATCCGTTGTATAACGAATTTCTGTATTTTTGACCGAAGAACTTAAATATACTGAGGGGGTCGAATTTTCGGATTTAAAGGTGATATCAACATCATAAAGCCGCTTAGCATAGTTGACATCCATACGGTCGAGCCGATCAAAATGTGTTTGTAAACGAGATACAAAATTGTCATAATTACGCCGATTTTTTTGAGACCAAAGCACTTCTGCTAAGGCAATAGCACGTGGAAAAACCATATATTCCACTTGGTCAGTCGTTCGTATATACTCAGTCCATAGATTGCCTTGTGCACCTAAAATATGCTTTGCTTGTTGTTCATTGAGTACTTCTGGCGTTGGTTCATAAGAATAGGTTTTTTCCAAATTAATTAAACCACCAATTGCTAAAGGCTCTGTTTCGGGGTCGGCTTGGTAATTATCGAAATAACAATAACTACCTGGCGTCATGATAACATCATGGTCTTGTTGTGCTGCTGAAATACCGCCCTCAGTACCCCGCCACGACATAACGGTAGCATTAGGTGCCAACCCACCTTCAAGGATTTCGTCCCAACCAATAATGCTACGACCATTGGCGTTTAGAAATTTTTCAATACGTTGAATAAAATAAGATTGCAACTCATGCTCATCTTTAAGACCCTCTTTTTTCATTAAATCTTGGCAGAATTGGCTTTTTTTCCAAACTTCTTTTGGACACTCATCGCCACCGATGTGAATATATTTTGATGGAAATAATGCCATAACCTCCGTTAAAACGTCTTGTAAAAACGAAAAAGTCTTTTCGGAAGGACAAAAAACATCTTCAAAAACGCCCCAACTTGTTGCCACTTCATACTTTTTTGTAGCGTCACAAGACAATTCAGGATAAGCTGCAAGGGCAGCAAGCGCATGACCAGGCATCTCAATTTCTGGGATAATATTAACAAAACGCTCCTTAGCATAAGCCACAATATCCCGTATTTGGTCTTGTGTATAAAAGCCACCATATCTCTGCCCATCAAACTTTTTCGGTAAATCAGAGCCATGTCCAATGAGTGTTTCCTTGCGCCAAGCCCCTATTTCAGTCAATTTAGGGTATTTTTTTATCTCTATGCGCCAACCTTGGTCTTCAGTTAAGTGCCAATGAAAATTATTCATTTTGTGAAGCGCCATAAGGTCAATGTATTTTTTAACAAAGCTAACAGTCTGGAAATGCCGCCCCGCATCGAGGTGCAAACCTCTGTAAGCATAGCGTGGTTTATCCTCAATTTCAACACAAGGTGTGCGCCAAGTCACTTTTGTCTTTAACGTTTTTGTTGAAAACACCTCCGTTGGCAGCATTTGCAACAATGTTTGTACGGCATAAAAAAAGCCTTGTTCTGTTGCGGCTTTGATATTGATTTGCATGGGTGTCACACTTAATTTATACCCCTCAGTACCTAAGCCTTCTTTGTCTGTTTTCAAGAAAAAAATGACGTTAGCATTTGATTTTGAATCATTTAAATTAATAACAGGGACATTCGTACCATCTATTTTGATACGGTCTGCAAGCTGTTGTGCGACACGTCGAATACCATCATTGTCATTTGGCACGATGATTTGCGTTCGATTTGTGATCGTAAAAGAGCCTGTCACAGGTGTCAACTTTGTCGGTTGTGGCACGATGCTGATGGGAGTAATTTCGTTTTTTGTAATGTTCAGTGTTTGTGCTGTCAACTTTATTATAACAATATTCAGAAAAACACATAGGAATAATTGAATTTTCATGAAATTCTTTTGTTTATGAAAAGTTATTATTATTAAATTTTGTTAATTATAAAATAATGAAAATTATTTAATTAAAAATGAAACTTTTTCTAAATTATATCATATACCCTTTATCTTAATATTTGTTTTTGTATTTACATAATTAAAATAATCTACTTTACTCATTTTCAAACTTAAATATCATGACTTTAATTCAGAAAACCTTTAGGGATAAAGGAAAAATGATTAGATTTTTTTTTTTGTTGGCTTATCTTTTATGATTGCATCAGACGTCCATGCTCAATCGTCTACACAAGTTTCAACGGAAGCGTCCACTTACCCATTTAAGAAACATGAAATTGCCGTTGGTTTAAACGTCGGCGTTTCTAACGGATTAGG
>JANMJN010001041.1:0-2631 GCA_031371355.1 Saprospiraceae bacterium | reverse complement strand
AGGGTCATCAGAAGCCATTTATCAGCGCGCCGTTGGTGTGATTGTGGATATAGAAGAGGATTTGAAGTAAGTCTTCTGTTTAATGCTTAACAGAGTGTTAATCTTGAATTCATATTTGTAAGTGCAATAATTTTTCGTATATTTGTAAAATCAGTTTTTTTTATTGTCATAAGAAGGAACTATTGCCTCAAAACACTCGTTATCGTTAGTAAAACAAGAGAAGAGAACTAAATCACAACAATATGTCCCATACCGCAGAGCCTATCGCAATATCGTACACTGAAGATGATCGCTTACAGATTCAACGCGCCTATCGTCGTTTGCTGAAAAGCATCAAAATGCCTATGACAGAAAAGGATAAACACGATATACGTCGTGCTTACGAAATCGCTGTCGAAGCCCATAGTCCGCAACGCCGTAAGTCAGGCGAAGCTTATATTTTGCACCCCATTGAAGTTGCCCGTATCTGTGCGGAAGAAATTGGTCTGGGCGCGACAGCCATTGTTGCTGCTTTGCTCCACGATACAGTTGAGGACACAACCGTTACGCTGCCCGATATTAAGTCCGAATTTGGCGAAAAAGTCGAAGAAATAGTCAAAGGTTTGACCAAATTGGACAAGACCTACGACAGCGAAAGCCCACAGGCTGAAAACATCAAAAAGATATTGGGTACGCTGATTATTGATGTCCGCATCGTGTTGATAAAAATGGCTGACCGCTTGCACAATATGCGAACGCTTGGCTCAATGCCGCAACACAAACAACTCACGATAGCTGCTGAAACGGAGTTTATCTATGCGCCCCTTGCCCACCGTTTGGGTTTATACAATGTCCGCTCCGAGTTTTTGGATTTATGTTTGAAAATTACCCATCGGGAGGAATACAGCGATATTGCACAGAAACTGAACGAAACGAAAAAAGAACGGTCGTCTTATATCCATGACTTCATCTCGCCCATCGAAGAGCATCTCGACGAAGAAGGTATCAAATATCGCATATCGGGTCGCCCAAAGTCAATTTATTCGATTTGGAACAAAATGAAGCAGAAACACTGCAAATTCGAAGACATTTACGACCTTTTTGCCGTCCGCATTATCGTTGACGTACCCATCGAACGCGAACGTGCTGATTGTTGGGCAGCTTATTCCATCGTTACGAGCGTCCATACACCAATGCCCGAACGCTTGAAAGACTGGGTTACGATACCCAAATCCAACGGTTATGAATCGCTTCACACGACCGTTATTGGGCCCGAAGGACGTTTTGTAGAGGTTCAAATCAGAAGCGAACGCATGGATGAAATCGCAGAACGCGGCTATGCGGCTCACTGGAAATACAAAAATATCAGAAAGCAAGAAGACGTTTTCGAGCGTTGGTTCGACCAAGTGCGCAAGTCGCTCGAAGAGGCCGGCGAGGGCAATACGGTTGATTTCGTCAACGACTTCAAAACGACCAATCTTTTTGCAGAAGAAGTTTATGTTTATACACCCAAAGGCGATATGAAAATATTGCCTAAAGGAGCGACCGCTTTGGACTTTGCTTTTTATATCCACAGCGATATTGGCGCACATTGTCAAGCCGTGAAAATCAACAACCGCCTTGTCCCACTCGGTTATAAATTGCAACACGGCGACCAAATAACGGTTGAAACAAATCAAAAACGTCATCCTTCAGAAGATTGGTTAAAGTGGGTTGTGACAGGCAAAGCGCGGGAGAAAATCCGTCAATCGCTCCGTGAAGAAGCTAAAAAGTACGCTGATTTCGGTAAAGAAGCCCTTCAACGCAAGTTTGACCACATGAAAGTGGAGTTTGAACCGAGTGTTGAAATTGTGATGAAACATTTTGGTTTCAAAACAAGACATGAATTCTATTTAGCCGTATCAAACGAAGCGATTGATTTGCAAGACGATTTAAAGGTTTTCAAAATTGAAAAAAACAAACTGCAACCCGTCGAAGAAGAGGAAAAAACGGTTGTGCCGAGTGAGCCACGCAAATCCAATAAGCCTGCCATCAAGACCGAATTGTTCATCAATGGCGAACCTGCCAATGGGTATTTGTATGAACTGGCCGACTGTTGCAAGCCCGTCCAAGGCGACGATGTTTTTGCGTATATCACAACCAATAATATCTACAAAATTCACCGCACCATTTGCAGCAATGCACCCAACCTCATGTCGCACTACGGTCATCGGATGGCAAAAGCGGAGTGGGGAGCGTCTTCGGGCGTGAGTTTTGTGGCTGAATTGCTGATTATAGGTGTAGATTCAGGGCCTGGTGTCATTGAGCGATTGTCCAATCGGATTTCCAGCGATTTGGGTCTCAATATTCGTTCATTCAGTATCGAAGGCAACGAAGGCTTTTTCGAAGGACGCGTCAAACTTGTTGTCGGTCATCGTGACCAACTTGTTTTAGCGATAAAAGCGTTGAAAGGGATTGAAGGCATTAATAATGTTGTGAGAGTGGATTGATTCTCATAGTAGGGCAGGGATTTCTGATAAGTGAAGAGCGATTTCGTCTAAGGGAAAAGGGATTTCTCCTAAGGAAAAAGGGATTTTCCTTAGGAAAATTCCGTCATCCATGTGGCAAAAACCTTCGTTTGTTTCCTTTTTTTTGAGAAAACGCTTGATTTTT
>JANMJN010001239.1:0-2166 GCA_031371355.1 Saprospiraceae bacterium | reverse complement strand
AGGTTAATTCTTTGATTTATATCTTTATGTCTTTATATCTTTATTTGTAGATTTAAACATTATTTTAAATAAAATGCATAAATAACTATGAAACAAGATAACACAGTTATTCTTTTTCAAGAGAAAAATATTCGCCGTATTGATCATAATGGGGAATGGTGGTTTTCTGTTGTGGATGTTATTTCGGCTTTGACCGATAGTTCGCAGCCACAACGTTATTGGGCAGATATGAAAAAACGTTCATCAAACGAAAGCAATCAGTCCTTCGCATTTTGCGAACAACTGAAAATGAGGGCAGCAGATAGCAAATACTACAAAACCGAAGCGGCGAATCGAGAGGGTTTGTTGCGTATTGTCATGTCTATTCCGTCGCCAAAAGCAGAGCCTTTTCGGTTGTGGTTGGCACAAGTCGGCGCAGAACGTATTGGAGAAATTGAAAACCCAGAATTGGGCATTGAGCGCATCCGAGAACTCTATTTGGCTAAAGGTTATACAGAAGAATGGGTCAATACACGCATCAAAAGCATTGATATTCGCAAACAACTGACCGATGAATGGCAACAACGGGGCGTGACAGAAGGGCAGGAGTACGCCATTTTGACTTCCGAAATAGCTAAAGCCACTTTTGGGTTGTCGCCAAGCGATCACGCCAAATATAAAGGCTTGGAAAAGCAGAACTTGCGCGACCATATGACGAATCTGGAATTGATTTTTACGATGCTCGGTGAAGAAATGACCCGTAGTATTGCTGTTGATACCGATGCAAAAGGTTTTCCAGAAAATCATGAAGCAGCAATAAAAGGTGGCACAATTGCAGGAAATGCACGTAAAAATGTCGAGAAAGACAGTGGAAAACCTGTTGTGTCAGCTGAAAATTATTTAGGATTGAAAGAGAAAGATGTACCTAAAGAACTTAAATAATGAATTTTTAAACCTCTCGATTTCGAGAGGTTTAGCTTTGAAATTTGTACTTTTAGAATATTTAGCCCGTCATCAACGTCATTCAATATAGAAGTACCTCATCAGAAAAAATGCTGTTTTTCTTAAATTATACCCTTTTTGTAAGCTCATTCTGAATAATCATTCATATCAGTATAAATTAGTCTTTCATGAAACTAAACATAACAGTAAACAACAAACCCTCAAGCTTTGAGGTTGACCCCAATATGCCTTTGCTGTGGGTTATACGCGACGAAGCTAACCTGAAAGGTACAAAATTCGGTTGCGGAAAAGCGTTGTGCGGTGCGTGTTCAATGCACGTTGATGGTGAATTGGTGCGCTCGTGTTCTTATCCTGCACAGTTAGCGGAAGGGAAAAAAATAACCACAATTGAAGGTTTATCGCCCGATGAAGACCATTTGCACCCTGTTCAACAGGCTTGGATGGATATTCAAGTGCCGCAATGTGGCTATTGTCAGCCTGGATTTATGATGGCGGCTGCCAAATTGTTGGAAGAAAAACCGAATCCGACGGAGGACGATATTAAAAATAATATCAGCAATATTTGTCGGTGTGGAACGCATCCACGGATTATAAAAGCGATTCAAAAAGCGGCTGTTTTGAAACAGCAAAGTTCGATAAAGATGTAAAGACATAAAGATATAAACCAAGATTTAGGAAATTTTTAAAATTTCCTAAACCTGCAAAAAAAAACAATAAAATGTCAACAGAAAATAAAGAAAATACACCTAAAAAGAAATTTTCAAGACGGAAATTTCTCACCCGTGCAGGTATTGGTTTGGCGGGTACAGCTGCTTTATTGTACTTTGGTCGCTCACCGATTCGTCGTAAAATCAGCGGTTTTACGGCAGAAATGGACTTACCTTCAGGCATTATGAACTTCGATGCTGGTATGTGGTTTGAAGTCAATGCCGACAATACCATTACCCTCAAATCGCCAAAAGTCGAGATGGGACAGGGCATTTTTACAGGTTTTGCGATGCTCGCAGCAGAGGAATTGGATGTGGCTTTGGATAAAATTAAGGTCGTTCATGCCACTACATTGAACGGTGCAACTGATTTTGCAGGGACTGGAGGCAGTACAACCACGACTTCTTTGTATAAAAATATTCGAGAAGTAGCGGCAACGCTGCGCGAAACATTGAAGTTAGCGGCTTCAAAAATTTGGCATGTTGACCCCTCAGTAATCGCCACAAAAGACGGCAT
>JANMJN010000276.1:0-2845 GCA_031371355.1 Saprospiraceae bacterium | reverse complement strand
GTACTTACACCCGGAAATGGCTTGCAATGGATGCCTATTTTGACCGATAATGGCAATGCCGCGGTGTTTATCAGTGCCACAGCGCAACAATCGCCTTTGCCAGCTATTATGAAACTAAATGGTGCTCATAAAAATAAAATTGAATTATTAGGTGCGGATTTAGTGCCATCTGGCTTTCCAAAAGACAGATTAGTGACCCCAAAACAAGTCATTTTTACAGCGCCCGATGGTGTGATGGTTCATGCTGATTTGTTTATGCCAGAAGGTGGTGCGGCTAAAAAACCTGCTATTGTGTATGTACATGGTGGACCACCGAGGCAAATGCTGTTGGGTTGGCATTATTCGGATTATTATTCAAATGCTTATGCCTCCAATCAATATTTAGCGAGTTTGGGTTTTGTGGTGTTGTCGGTCAATTATCGTTTAGGGATTGGTTACGGTTATGAGTTTCATCAACCTGCCAAAGGTGGCGCAACAGGCGCATCGGAATATCAAGACATAAAAGCAGCGGGGGAGTGGTTGCAAAAGCAGTCTTTTGTTGATGCTCAAAAAATAGGTGTTTATGGTGGTTCTTATGGTGGATATTTAACGGCGATGGCTTTGGCGAGAGATTCCAAAATTTTTGCAGCAGGGGTTGACATTCACGGTGTACATGATTGGGGAGCATCCTCCTCGATTATGACAGCTTTTACCAATAAGACTGAAAAAGCACCAGATTATGAAAAAGCCATAAATACAGCTTGGTTTTCCTCGCCCGTATCTGCAATCAACACTTGGACTTCGCCCGTCCTCATTATTCATGCGGATGATGATAGGAATGTCCGTTTTAATCAAAGCACGGATTTGATTAATCGTTTGGAAAAACAAGGTGTGCCTTATGAAACAATGATGATTGTTGATGATACGCACCACTGGATGAAATGGGAAAATTCTATTACAGTTTATGGTGCGGTGGCGGAATATTTTATTCGGAAGTTTAAGCCTTAAATTGGGTAATATACTGAGGGGGGTAAAAAGGAAAGCCGTTCAATGTTTTTTAGGGCATTGAACGGCTTTCCTTTTTATAATTTCAATTTTTTTCTTTTTCTATTATTCTCGAAACACAGTTTCGAGTTACGTTAATACTTCACAAACTTGGTAGGTACTTTATGTCCTTGACTCGTTGAAGGCGTAATAAAATACAAACCTTGTTCTAAATCGTAAATCAAAAATTCAAGGCGATTTAAACCTTTTTCAACCGCTTTTTTCTCTGATTTAACGACTTTTCCAAGGCTGTTATAAAATTCAAAAGTCACTTCACGGGCATCGAGGCTTTCTAATTGTACACGCAATTCACCGTCCGTTGGGTTGGGCGCAATGGTTTGAATGACAATGGGAATCAACTGCGTGGGTTTATAACGTGCTGATTGTGAAGCACTTGGCGCGGGTGAAAGCGTTACACTGGCTGTATTATTTGCAACGTTTGCATCTGTGGGCATTGAAGCCAAAAGATTCGTCGTGACCACAATCGGTGCAATGGCATCGAGAACAAAAAATGGTGCATCAAGTGTTGCCGTTGCCCCTGCTGCTAAACTCGGAATAAGCCATTCTGAACATTCTATGCCGCCTGCACAATAGTCATTGAACGTGCCTACTGAGGGGGTACGATTGCCGCCAAAAGCCATCTTTGCGGGGCGTTTCAAGTCAATTTTGATATTAGTCATAGTTGTTGTACCCAAATTTTTAGCCGTTACACGCACTGTATTGGTTGTCCATTGGCGATAAGTCGTTGGGTTTGAAGCGATTGTCAATTCAATATCGGCTGATGTAGTAACGACAGGTTTTGTTTCCCAAACGACATCATCAATTTCGAGACTGCGGAAGTAGTCGCCGCCTGCGTCTAAGTATTTAAAAGCGATGAAGCGGTTTGCACCAGTGTATGTCGTAAAATCTACAATATATTCTCTGAAATTATTGTCCGTAATCGTGGTTGGGTTGCCAAAAGGAACGAAAGTCGAGCCGTCATAAATATTGCTCATCGTACCGATTTGGATATGACCCGCACCTGCCAATTCGCTGCCCCAAGTATTCGCTGCCTTAAAACGCAAGCGGTGTGTAGCTGCCGAAAGGTTAGCAATTTCAGGGCTAATCATCAAAATCAAAGATGAGTCTAATGGGGTGCTGCGGAACATGATGGCGCGTTTGGTCGTATTTCCGAGCGTTCCACGACTTGTTAAGCGCACATCAACCCATGATTCATAGACATTTGGCGCATGATAGGTGAGTTTTGTCCAACATACAGGCAGATTAAAACCTTGTGGCGATGAGTAAGAACCGCTTTCAAAATCTTCGACAAAAGCTGTCCTTGCGCCTTGCGTACAAGGTTCATTGAATAGATTGAACATCGTAGCATTTGACCAAGCCGACCATGTGCCATTTGCTGTACAACGGCTGCGGACAATAGCGCGTAAGCGACCTTGAACAAGCGTCAAATTCACAAACGTATCTGTCCGAGTACCTGATGAAATCAATGCGCCGCCATTGGGTTGGCTTGTATCGTCGTAAAGGAATTGATATTCATACTCAATCGCATTGTTGACTTTTGACCAAACGAGTGTTGCGGTTGTGGCGGTGATATTTTTTGCATAAATCTTAGAAGGTACTGAGGGGGTGCAAGTTGTTACTGCTGTGACAATGACGTTGAAACTGCACGTCGCTTTATTGTTTTTTGCGTCGGTAGCGGTGTAAATAACAGCCGTTGTGCCAATAAAAAATGTACCGCCACCTGTGTAATTGCTTGTGATTGAAGGCGTTGTACAATTATCCGTAGCCGTTGGGGCTGCCCAAGTGGCTATGGCGGTTGTGC
>JANMJN010000970.1:0-3127 GCA_031371355.1 Saprospiraceae bacterium | reverse complement strand
AAATTTCAGCTACCGTTTTTTTGCCTGTATGCTCCAAAAGTCGCTCATAATACATTTGTACCCACGGCGGAATCCCTGAAATGAGGGTCATATTCTGCCCGACTGTTTCCTTTACAATAGCATCCACTTTGTCCTCCCATTCCTCTATGCAGTTTGTTTTATAACTCGGTAACTGATTGCCTTTCAACCAATTAGGAATCATATGGTTTGAAATACCTGACAAACGTCCTGTTTTTATGCCATTTACTTCGTCCAGTTCAGGGCTTCCTGACAGGAAAATAACTTTGCCGTCGAGCCATGCCCCTTTACCTGTTTCAGCATAATAATTGAACAAGGCATTACGCGCCGAACCAAAGTGGTTGGGCACAGAATCCTTAGTAATAGGTATGTATTTAACGCCCGAAGTTGTACCGCTTGTTTTTGCAAAATAAGCGGGTTTACCTGTCCACAATACATCGGATTCACCCTGTTTGACACGCTCGATATAATCTTTCAAATCCTCATAATCACGTATCGGCACGCGCGCTTTGAAATCTTCATAAGTCCTGATATTCGTGAAATCATGATCACGCCCAAACGCCGTTTTTGCCCCCCTCAGTATAAGATTGCGAAAAACGCCTTCTTGTGCTTCAACACCTGTTTTCGATAATTCAGCGATGCGCCGTGCAATATGTTTGGCAAAAGGTTTTATTAAAGTTGACTTCCAGCCCATTCTTTTTATTTGTTTTTGAAATGCAAAAGTAAGACGATGTAGGTGTTTTAGGTAAAATACTGAGGGGGTCTTTTGTTTTAAAATACGATATTAGCGTAATAATTTAAAAAAAATAAAAAATCAAGCATATAAATCCTTATGTTTCAATATATTATAAAACGTCTTGCCTTAACGATACCGACATGGTTAATCATTTCAGTCGTCATTTTCAGCCTAAGTCGCTGTGCAACAGGCGACGCCGTGAGTGATAAATTGAGGAATAGTGCGGAATCAAATTCAGCGAATCAAATTTCAGAAGGTATTTATACAGAAACAGCACACGAATTAGGATTGGACAAACCGACGTTTTATTTTTCCATATTACCAGCTGCTTTCCCCGATACTTTTTATAAAATTGTTCGCCGTGATGAACAACAAGCACTTGAACAGTTGATTTGGCAATATGGTAATTGGTCTGCTATTTCTGTTTTTCACAAGCAAAACAAGGCTTTTTTATTAAAAATTGGGCAAAATACTGAGGGGGTGAATTTTCAAAATAATGCGCAACAATTGTTGATTCAACATTCAGAGGCAGCTATTTCTTTTTATATCCATGAGTTGGAACTCTTAGCGGATACAACCCTTTTTAAATATGATGTTACCAAAATCGCACAAGCCTACGCACATCTCAAACAAAATGCAACGACTTATCTGCTTTATATCCCTCGTTTCCATTGGTTTGGTTTCGACAATCAGTATCATCATTGGCTAACACAGTTCTTAAAAGGCAATTTTGGTTTGTCAAAAAATGACCAAGCAGTTATCGAAAAACTCAAGCCTGCCCTTAGTATTACCCTTGTTTTGAGCCTTTTTGCCATCATTTTAGCCTTTGTAATAGGTGTACCGTTAGGTGTTTTCATTGCGACAAACCGCAATCGACAGCGTGGGCGTTGGGTCATGCGCAGCATTTTTGCAATTTATTCACTCCCAACGTTTTGGTTATCAACATTGGCAGCCATGTTTTTAACCACACGTTATTATGGATTAAAAATATTTCCTAACGTGGGTTTGGCAACTGATGTGCCTGTCGGTGCAACAATTTGGGAAACCCTTTTTTGGAGCACAGGGCATTTGGTACTACCTATTATATGTATGGCACTTCACCCAAGCACGGTTATTGCGCGGCAAATGCAAGGTGCCATCGGAAATGTCTTAAAAAAAGACTTTATACAAACAGCCCGCGCCAAAGGACTGCCTCAAAACCGCATTATCTGGCACCATGCTGTTCGAAATGCTTTAACACCACTCATTACGCTATTCGGTCAGATGATTCCTTCAATGATAACAGGGGCATTCGCAGTAGAACTGATATTCAATCTTCAAGGTATGGGTCGAACAACTCTTGAAGCGATATTTAGCAACGATTGGTCAGTCGTATATGCCGTTCTCATGCTTTTAAGTCTTCTTATTCTTTTGAGTAATGTCTTGGTTGATGTGCTTTATCGCTGGTTTAACCCGCGTGTTCGATTTTCTTAGGTTTTGAAAGACATCGAAGGTAACTTTTTATGCTTTGCCCCGTTTATTCTCATGAAAAGGAACAAGTTTGGATATAGCGACTTATCTTAGCGGTTTAATTTATTTTAGCTTAAAAAATGGCTTGTCAACAGTAAAAGATATTTTTTTCAAAAAAAATCAACCTTTTCAACTGCGGCTTTTTGTCACATACCGTTTCCTAATTCAAACAGACCGTTCACACAGATTATGTTTTCATTTAAACTCTAAACCCCTTACTATTAAATTATTGGCACGTTTTTAGCATGTATTGTGAATATAAATGAGTTAAGAAAAAAAATAATTTTATGCGCAAAGAAGGTACATGTTTTTCGAAATCTTGTCATAACTTTGCTCTAAGAAACCTGCTGTTTTGTAGTATGAAAAGCGCAGTTAGATGATTAAGACAGCAGCTCATAACCATAATTTTTTTCTAGAAACTTAGTCTTCGCAAAAACTCATTTTAATTTTTTTTTTCACAGCAAGAAAGATTGTTGTTCGGTTTTAAAAAGTTGGCATAGTATTTGTTAATTAAGTAATATGATTCATGCTAAACTTTAGCCGTTCTAAAAACCGATTATTTATTCTGACGATAATTTTACGCAATGATTAAATCAATCTCTGTCATAAAATCGTCTATTATACATGGGTTAGTTTGTCGGTCGTTTAAAAAATTCGATTGACCGACAAACAGACCCTCATCCAAAATGACTTAAAAATAGTGTTTGTTCATAGTGTTTGTTTTTTGTTTTGTCCCTGTCCAATAACTTTGGCAGGGTTTTTTTTTGCCCCTACGTTCGGGATTCGGATGCTCGGGATTCGTGATTCGGATACTCGGGATTAGGGATTCGGATGCTCGGGATTCGTGATTCGGATACTCGGGAT
>JANMJN010001233.1:0-10041 GCA_031371355.1 Saprospiraceae bacterium | reverse complement strand
AGCATAAAAAAACCGAATGCCAATAAGATAATCATACCTATATCATGCAATCGGTCGGATTCGTTGCTAAAATCTATGGCAAGAGAGCATAAAGTCTTCTTTTCCAATGTTTGTACGGCAAACTGTTTTTTACCATTTTCGACCAATTCCATAGTCGTTGGTATCAGAGACGATGCAATGAAGTGACTTTCTAAGTATTTACCCTCAAATGAACCATAAACCCGCTTCAAAGGTATCAAAGCTGCAATAGTGATTGTACCCCCCTCAGTATATCCACCATAAGACGAAGGAGTACGCATGATACGATAGCGTAATTCATATTGCGACTGCTTCAGTTCTACTAATTTTGAATACGTTTGTCCTTCTTCAAGCGTCTCCTCTTTTATATGTTCTGATACGTCTATTATCACATCGTTACGTGTCCAAAAAATCGCAGAATCACCTTTGAAAATGCAAATATTGAAGGGTTGTTTTTGCAGTTTTTCTACTCGTATGATATCCTCTTTAAACGAATTGCTGGGCACAAAAGCATTGAGTCGGCGTTCAATAAAAGGTTTATCATTGATAACTTCATCAACCGCTTTTTCTTGAACTTGAAGGTTTTTTTCAATCATACCTCTATATCGGTAAACATTGCGCTCACCAGAAAAGACGGCATCCCATATAAATGCAGATATAAATAGCCCCAAGCCTATCCATAAAATCCACAGTTGCTTTCTGTCCAATATCATTGTGTGTTCCTATTTTTAAGTTCAAGAATTATTCATGTAATTTCACCGCACAAAAGTAAGTTGTGACGTAAGTTTGCACCTCAAATAATTAGTTTTACTTTGGCACCTGAACGATATACTTATAGAAATTGATTGTTTGTTCTTACTATTTTATTCGGCTTATAAAAGAGTAATGATATTGTGGGAGATTTATAATTTAGCAAAACTATAATATGTTTTGCTTTTACCAAACTTTATTTGAAAAAATATATCAAATAAACTTCTTTTATAAACCGCAAAGTATATATTCAATTTTAAATGAACGCAATTTTAGATAATTATTTTTTAAATACTTTTTATTTTTATTTTAAAAAAGAAAACCATGTTTCACGAACCGCTCGAAGAAAGATACAACGAATTGCTTAAACAGCGTGTTGCGCTTGAAGGTAAATTGGCGCTTAGTCGTCATCAAGCTGAAACAGAACTTGCCAAAGCCCGTACTAAAAACAAGCGTTATTTGTTCCTTTTATTGCTGTTGCCCTTCTTAACTTTTTGGTGCAATAAAACACAGTATATCAAACCGTTGGAACAAAAAGCAGCCTTACAACAAGACTCGATTGCCAAACTCAAAAATGAAATGGCGGTTCTAAAAAAAATCAAAAAGGATTCTATTCTCTATGTTATCAAAAAAGGCGATATGCTCGTCACATTGGGCAACTTGTTTTTCAACGACCCTGCAGAAGGTTATCAAATCGGTATTGAAAACGGTATTGCATCTAAGGAACAACAACACAATCTTATACCAGGCGATACTTTGACGATTCACTATCGTTAAGTCTCAAATACCCCCCTTCCAAAGGAATCCTTTAGATCAGTATTTTCTTGTTTTTTGTATCGAAGAATCAACAAGTCTTGTAAATTTGTTCGATTTTTCTCGATTTCACAATTAATATTACGCATTTATTTACTGTAATTTTACGATATCCCAAAAGTTAAGGGATTAAAAAAGAAAAAATGTCACACTCCAGCCACAATAAGCTCACCGCAGGTGGTTTACTTGTTACACTCGGCATCGTCTATGGCGATATAGGTACGTCGCCACTCTATGTTATGAAAGCCATCACGACAGGCGAGCCTATCTCACAAGACTTGGTTTATGGCGGTGTTTCCGCTGTCTTTTGGACACTGATGATTCTGACTACCTTTAAGTACGTCTATCTGGCACTCAATGCGGACAATCGGGGTGAAGGGGGTATTTTCGCCCTTTATGCCCTCGTTCGTCGCTATCGGTCAAAATGGATTATTTACCCTGCTATTATTGGTTGCGCTTCTTTAATTGCCGATGGTTTCATAACGCCACCGATTTCGGTTGCCTCCGCGATTGAAGGTTTATCTATCCTAGGGGTGCGCAATGGTATTGATTTTTCGCATATTGATACGCTCCCCATTATCTTGACCATTTTAGTAGCTCTATTTGTTATCCAACAATTTGGAACCAATTTCATCGGTAAGGCATTTGGACCTATTATGTTTCTGTGGTTTATCATGTTGGGTGGTTTGGGCCTGATTCAGATTTTGAAGAACCCCTCCGTCATTCAAGCCTTAAATCCATATTATGCCTTGAAAATGGTCACAACCTATCGAAATGAATTGACAGGAGTACATGGTTTTTGGCTTTTAGGTGCGGTCTTCTTATGTACAACAGGTGGAGAAGCCTTGTATTCTGATTTAGGGCATTGTGGTAAACACAATATACGCGTTAGCTGGGTGATGATTTTTATTTGTTTGATACTCAATTATCTGGGTCAAGCTAACTACTTATTGATCAACCATATCGGTAAAGAATTTACGGGCATAAGCGTTTTTTATGCCACGATGTCTAACGATTTTCTCCCTTATGGTATCATCATTGCCTCATTATCTGCCATTATTGCCAGTCAAGCCCTCATAAGCGGTTGCTTTACATTGGTTAATGAAGCCATGAAGCTAAAACTTTGGCCTAATATGAAAGTCAATTACCCGACACAGATGAAAGGTCAGATTTATATACCCAGTATCAATTGGTTTTTATTAGCAGGGTGTATTGCTGTTGTCTTAATTTTTAAGGTATCTGCCAGCATGGATGCCGCTTATGGTTTGGCAATTATTCTAAATATGCTTATGACCACCACTCTTTTGCTCCATTATATGCATATGAAACGCCAACCTCTTTGGCGCATCGTTTCTTTAGGTATTCTCTTATTTGTCATAGAAATGGCATTTATGGTCTCTAATTTAGCAAAATTCATGCATGGTGGTTGGTTTAGCGTATTGATAGCCGTCATCCTATTTTTCGGCATTTTCATGTGGTACAAAGCCAAAGAGTTGCGGCGGCGCCACCTCAGCACTGTCAGCATTGAACCTTATATACCGATGCTCAAAGACTTGATGAACGACGACACGCTGCCTAAAGAAGCGACTAACCTCGTCTATTTGGCGATGTCTGGTGACCAAGACAAAATTGACTCTAATATCATCTATTCTATCTTCCGAAAACGACCCAAACGTGCCGATATTTATTGGTTTGTTCATATAGATATAAGCGACGACCCATTTATAAAACAATACAAAGTGACGACGATTGTCCCTCAAAAAGTCTTTTTTGTTCGACTTAAATTCGGTTTTAAAGTCGAACACAAAGTCAATTTAATGTTCAATAAAATCGTTCAAGAAATGCAAGCCATTGGCGAAGTGGACGAATTGAGCCACTATCCAAGCCTTCGAAAACATCGTTTTAACGCCGATTTCAAATTTATTATACTCAACAGCCGTGCTTCCGTTGACGACGAAATAAGTCCATTCGACCAATTTACAATTCGCGCCTATCGCGTTTTGAAAAAATTAAGTCTGTCAACAAGTGAGGATTTTGGGCTCGAAATATCAAACGTTGAAGTCGAAACGGTGCCTATCAATGTGGGTAAAACAAAAAATATTGAACTAAAGAGAGAAAATTAAAAAATGAAAATTCAATTCTGCGGCGCAGCGCGCGAAGTCACTGGTAGTTGCCACCTTTTGACCCTCGATGATGGGTTTACGATCCTACTCGATTGCGGTCTCTATCAAGGACGGAATGCCTCCATGAAAGACTTTAACGAAAACTGGTTGTTCAACCCCGCAGAAATCAACTGCTTGGTGTTGTCTCATGCGCATATTGACCACAGCGGGCGTTTGCCGAAATTGGTCAAAGACGGCTTCAATCAAACCATTTTCTCGACCCATGCGACCCGTGAACTCGCCAACATCATGCTCCTCGATAGCGCAGGTATTCAAGAGCGTGACGCAGAATATGACAATAAAAAAGCCGAAAAAAGAGGTCAAAAAGCCGATGCAGAGCCACTTTACACCTCCGAAGATGTGCGCTCAACGATGAAACTGTTTGCCAGTTTCAACTACGAACATTGGTTTCCTATTCACGAAAATGTAGAAGTCCTGTTTACCGACGCAGGGCATATACTCGGTTCTGCATCCGTGACACTCAAAATTACTGAGGGGGGCAAAACGACCATCTTTGGTTTTTCAGGTGACATCGGACGACCCAATCGCCCTATTTTGAACGATCCTCAACCTATGCCCCAATGCGATGTTTTACTCTGCGAATCTACTTACGGTGACCGTTTACACGAAGAAGCACCCGAGGAAACAGAGCGTTTTCTACAAATCATTAAGAAAACCTGCCTTGAAAAACAAGGAAAAGTCATCATTCCCGCTTTCAGTGTCGGGCGAACGCAGGAGATTGTCTATATTTTAGATAAACTTGTGGAAGCCCAAAAACTGCCTTCGATTCCCGTTTACGTGGACAGCCCTTTGGCAGTAAGCGCAACACAGGTGTTTATCAATCACCCTGAATGTTTCGACAGTGATTTACACGAGTACATGATACACGACCCCAATCCGTTTGGTTTCCAAAACCTAAAATTTATTCGAGAAACGGAGGATTCAAAAAAACTCAATACGTCCGACGAGCCGTGCATCATCATCTCATCGTCAGGTATGGCAAATGCCGGACGTGTCAAGCATCATTTGGCGAATAATGTCGAAAACTGGCGCACCACCGTCCTCATTGTCGGTTATGCCTCACCCGATTCTCCCGCGGGGCAATTGCGCAACGGCAACAAGCTCGTACGCTTCTTCGGCGATATGAAAAAAATCAATTGCGATGTCGAAGTCATGGACTCATTTTCAGCCCACGGCGACTACAAAGAAATGTTGCAATTCATTGACAATCAAAAAGTTGGCTTAAAAAAACTATTCCTCGTTCATGGCGATTTTGATACACAAATCATTTTCAAAAAATACTTAAACGAGAATGGCTTTCCAAGAATTGAAATACCAGAACTCGGTGAAGTCGTCGAATTGACCGAAGACAGACTGAAAGAGACCCCTCAGTATTTTTTACCAAAAAAGGATGAAAAGGGTGAAAACGAGGTTCAAGTAGAGCAAGGTGAATAAGTGAAAAGTGAAAGACGCAAAGTGAAAAATTAGAGAAAATCCGTCCAATCAGTGTCATCAGTGGTCAAAAATGAAGCATATCACTTACGCCGAACTCCAAACGTGGATTGCCGAAGGTAAAAAACATCTCCTAATTGATGTCCGTGAAGCAGATGAACACGCCGCTTACAACATAGGTGGCGTGTGGATACCCCTCAGTAAAATCAGTCGTTGGCAACCAGCAGACACGAGTTTACCAGTTGTTCTCTATTGCAAACGAGGCATTCGTAGCCAAATAGCCATACAACGTTTGGCTTCCCGTTTTCCAGAAGTCGATTTTTATAACCTTGAAAATGGGATTTTGGCTTTTATAAATGATTAACAGTCAATTGTAACGCACAAAAAGACAGCCATTAGAAAGATATTTTTCCTTTATTGTATAGGACAATGACATTTTCATATTGGGTTAAGTATAGGATTTTAGCTTCAAAAGCTATATGAACCTATTTAAAAACACCTATTTTCCTATATGATAAATATTAACAATTATGTTTTCAAAACTCAAATCAGAAACCTTTTTCCTCCGCCAAGCCCTCATCCGAGTCGCTTTATCCATGTTATTTTTCTCAACCTGTCGTTTACTTTTTTACGTTTTCAACCGCACTATTTTACCTTCTGCAACAGCGTTTGATTTTTTTTATGGCTTAAAATTCGACCTTTCCGCTGCCATGTATGTCAATACGATTCTATGGCTCTCGTATATACTTCCACTCCCTGTCAGAACGCAAAAAGAGTATCTTTTTTTTCAAAAAACAACATTCATTGTATCCAACTTCATTGCCCTCGGTTTTGAATTAGGCGACATAGGCTACTTCCGTTTTGCCAATCGGCGCATGGTTTTGAGCGATTTTGCTTTGTTCAAAAATACCCTCGATATGATACCAAAACTGCTCGTTGAGAATTGGTACTTAGTATTTTTAGGATTGGGTAGTCTCTTTGTTTTCAATACTTTATACAAAAAAACAACACTCATATCACCCCCTCAAAAGACTTTTTGGCAATCGCAAACAGCCGTTTTCATCATCGGTATTGGCTTGTTTTTAGTTGCCGCAAGAGGTGGCTTACAACATCGTCCGTTGACCCCCCTCAGTAGTGCCGAGTTTGCGAGCGATTTACGGCTCATGCCTTTGGTTTCCAACACAACTTTGAATGTCATCCATTCGACTGGACAACGTTTTTTAGAAGAAAAAACCTATATGTCTGATGCCGAAGCTGAGCGCATTTATCCTATTTTTGTAAAACCACAATCCAATAGCTCCTTCCTTCCTGTCAATATCGTCATTATTGCAATAGAAAGTTGCGGCAAAGAATATTCTGCCTTTTTCAATTCAAAAACAACTGGTTATCAAGGCTTTACACCTGTTTTAGACAGCCTTGCACAACAAAGCTTGTATTGCGAAAACACTTTTGCCAATGGCTTGCGCTCAACGCAAGGCGTGGCAGCGATTTCAACAGGCTTACCTTCCTTGATGGAAGACCCGTTTATGTTTTCACCCTATCAGTCCAATCAATTGGATGGTTTGGGCGCACATCTGCGGCGCAAAGGGTATAACACCGCTTTCTTTCATGGCGCACATCGTGGTTCCATGGATTTTGACAAATTTGCGCCACTGACGGGCTTCAAAGACTTTTACGCACGCGAGGATTTCCCTGAAAAAGAAGGCGATTATGACGGTACTTGGGGCATTTGGGACGATCAGATGTTCCAATTCATGATCAACAAGTTGAATACAACGCCGCAACCGTTCTACGGCATGATTTTCACACTCACTTCACATCATCCTTACGCCGTTCCCGATTGGTTTGAAAAACAATATCCGAATATCGAACCCATTCACCGCGCCACTTTATACACCGATTGGACATTAGGTCAGTTCTTTGCCGAAGCGAAAAAACAGCCTTGGTTTGACAATACTCTATTTGTTATCAGTGCCGACCACACAGGTGCACATGGAACGGTTGAAGAATATCAAACTGCTGTTGGGCGTTTTAAAATACCTATTTTGTTCTACAAACCGAATGAAATTAAGCCGACAGTTTTGCCGCGTGTGGGTCAACAAATTGATATAGTGCCGTCCATCCTTGATTTTTTACATTACGATGCAGCTTATTTGTCGTTTGGACGCAGTATTTTTACCCCCCTCAGTAAAAATAATAAAAACAGTGATTTTTACGCTATCAATTTTGAAGAAGGGTTGTATCAGATTCACGACAACCAATACGCCTTACTGTTTGACGGCAGCCATACACAAGGTTTATTTGATTACACAACAGATACTTTTTTGAACGATGATTTGTCAGAACAACTACCCGAAGTGCGTTTGAGATTAGAGCAAGTGATAAAAGCCATTATCCAACAACACCATAAAGGCATGTTACACAATGGATTAACACCTAAATCTTAGCGTATAACGTTAGATTTACTAAATTTTTAAAATTTAGTAAATCTTATAAATATAAATTTTAAATACTTTATGAAGAAGCTATTTTTTCTAACTTTCGCTATTTCTGTTCTCCTTTTTGCGTGTAAAAAAGAGAATAAAAAACAAGAACTCATTGACCAAGAAGTGCGCAATGCCGTCGAAAGTTTTCGTCATAAAAAGCTAAACGAATGTCGCATGATGGTTTTAGATTCTGCTAATAAATTAGCAGACAGCATCGTACTTGTCCGAAATACGGTTGTTGATACGGCTCTAATCAACGGGAAACCGAAGAAACCAACGAAACCTTTGATAAAATCGTCTTTGGATACGACGCCTGTTGTGCCATTGATAAAGCAGTAACGCCAACCGTTTAGCTGCCGTTGATGTCGGTTTTTGTAATAATAATCTTTATTTATTTTTAAAACAATCATTTGTTTTAAGTCATGTGAAAATTTTAAAAACAATAAATGTTATTTAGCTTTGCTTTTTAAAATGTAAACCACTATGGCAAAACAAAAAAGGCAAGTTAACCGCGACCACGATATTTTTATCAAAGGCATTTTGAGCCTAAATGAATTGGTGCTGCTGCTGCTCAATCGCTTTATTCCTGACGATTTGAAGCAATACGTGGACTTTTCTACGCTCAAACCTTTGCCCGATTCGCATATCGACAATAGAATATATGCAAAGACGCTCTAAATTGGATGCCGACGAATTTAACCACATCGTTGAACAAAAATTTAAACCTAACATGGCAACAAATATTAAAAACATTTTTGAAGTCGCTGAAGAACGAGGTAGAGAAGAAGGTAGAGAAGAAGGTAGAGAAGATGGTAGAGAAGAAGGTGAAATTAAAAAAGCCCGCATCGCCATTCTCAATATGCTCAAAATGGATATGTTCCCACTGGAACAAATTGCTGATATCTTAGATGTCGAGCTCGATTTTGTTCTAAATGTCAGAGAGGAATGGATTTTGAATCCACTCTTGTCTGCTTAAATACCCCTCAGTATTTTTATTAAAAAAGCCGATGCTTCACTTGGAAACATCGGCTTTTTTACTTTTCACTATTCACTTTCCCCTTAAACGGATACGACAATCCGTTTCGTTTGACCATTTTTTGTCAAAATCCCTGTCAATTTGATGGATTCACCCCCTTCTACCGGCACCTCAATATCTTTAAGTCCGCCTTTAGCAAATTTGAAAGTAATGACACCTTTTTTATTGGGCGTTAAGTGCTTATCGCTGTCCATTGAGCGCGCCATCATGGTTTTCAGGTCACGTGTACCCGTTTCATTTTTCAACACCACTTTTATAAGGGCAGGCTTAGTTGTGCTGGCATCCGAAGCGGCGGCGGCGATGAGTTTATTGTAGAAATCAAGGTCAATTTTTTTGAAACCAACAGCCACTTTGAGGATTTTATTGTCCATCAAATCCGTCATCAGGTCAAAAATATCGTCGCGGTTAGTCGTGTTGACCGTTTTCTCTTTCACCTTGGTACGGGTTTCAGGTACTTTGCCTTCATAAACATCAATCAAGTCATACATGTCTTGAAGCATTTCCGCCGTAATGGTGTAGTCAACCAAATCGGGCAAAAAAGGTTTCACAGCGTCCAAGATACCGCGACACAAAGTCGCTATATCATTCTGGCGCGTCCGTGCAAAAACAGTTGTAAAGTTGTTGACGTGATTCGCCAAGACGTTGTTATTCTTTTCAGAGGCGAAAGCCGAAACCATATCGGTCAAGTCGGTCATCAGTCCGAGTAGTTCACTTTTGATTTGATTTTTGTCTTTTGTCAGACCTTTTGTGTCCTTTTGGGATGCCGTGTCCTCTGCTTTTGCCCTTGCCATATTCAGCCGCAAGGTTTGCGTATGCTTGAAAAAAACAGGAACTTTTTGGGCAGTGGCTTCGTTGGTGTCAACCAAAAGGAGAAAAGCCTTGTTTGCCGTGTACTGTGCAGATTGTGGTGCTGTCATGTTAAATGGGTTTTTTAGTTATTTAAAAATAGGAGATACAAAAACGCTTGCAATGTAAATCATATTCAAATAACTGTCAAGTGCCTATCTGTTAAATTTTTCGTTTTTGTATTTATTTTTTGACTATTTATGAAAAAGCGTGATTTGTGGGTGGGCATAGATGGAAAAAGCCTTAATACTGAGGGGGTATCAGGCTTTAAATGCTTGGCAGGGGTGTTCATTTTTTATCGCACAACTCACCAATAACGAACGGCGGTGCTGGCGTCGGTTAAAAAACGGAAATCATATTTTTATTTAGTCTAGCCCCACATTAAATAAAAACATGGTCTCCGACAATTGTGGTTTCTTATTGAACGATAAAAGCTAATTTAATAAACTGCCCTACCGAGCAGGAGTTTTTGTAACCA
>JANMJN010000905.1:0-1647 GCA_031371355.1 Saprospiraceae bacterium | reverse complement strand
TATCCGATTCAAGAGATTTATGCCAAAAACATTGGTCTTGTTTATACAAAACGCTCTTTAGATACTGGTGCAAATTTTGAAACCCGTTTGGTTGATATTTACACCATGAAGGATTTAGAAGCTAAGTTTGAACAACATTTGAATCAATCGAAACAATAAAAAGCAACAAACCGAACCAATAAAGCATCTATTTAAATGGTGAATAATTTAATTATTCACCACTAAATTATTCACCATTTCCTCAGTATTTGAGGACTTTTTTTCTGAAAAAATGAAATCACTTAGACTATTCTTCTTTTTTGTCTTGTTTCAAAACGTCTTGTCAGCACAAGTACCTGCGCCTAATTTCAGTTGTGTGCGCCGTGACACTTTGATTTGGACTTTGCCAACTGTCTCTTGTGGTGCTATCAATGCCTACTTAATTTATGCCGCTCGCAATCCTCAAGGTCCGTATCAATTGTTGACAACCATCACAAATCCTAATCAAACCCGCTATTTTCACAACAATATAGAAGGCGGAACGTGGTATTACTATATGCAAACCGATGCAAATTGTGGTACACAGACCCGTAGAAGCAGCGATACACTCGACAATCAGCCACCTTCGCTCAATCCAGTTTTGGTTGTCAGTGTCTTGGACAATCGTTCTGTTGATATCCGTTGGCGACGCAATCCCTCGCCCGAAGTGGTGGGTTATATCATTTATAAATTGACAAATACGGGGCTTATACCGATAGCCAACGTGCCCAATCGTGATACGATTCATTATGTGGATGCTACTGCGACCCCCTCAGTAAAAATAGAAACCTACCAAGTTTTAGCCGTTGATGCTTGTAATAATACGAGCCTTTTTGACCAAAATCACAACACTGTTTTACTGAAAGCCACGCAAAGTAAATGCGATCAAACCATCACTTTGAAGTGGAATATTTACAAAAATGCGGCAACTGCCTTGTCGAAGCATGAAATTTGGGTGGGTGAAAATGGGCGCAATCCATCGCTCATTACCTCTGTTGGGGCAGCGGATACGACTTATATATTGCGTAATGTGACTGACCGTGTGCGCTATAATATTTTTGTAAAAGCCATACAATCCGTCTCTAATATCTCATCCCGTTCATCAGACACGACCATTTTAGCGGATATTATTAAACCTGTTACCACTTTATTATTGAAAAATGCGAGCGTAACAGATAAAAAACAAATAGAAATCGTTTGGCGTTGGAATCGAGATGCCAAGATTGATTCGGTTCGCATACTGAGGGGGGATAAAGATTCTGGTTATGTTGAAATCAAAAAAATCAAAGCACCTACGGTGCTTGACGACGAATCCTTTTTTGTGGATACCTCAGCCAATCCGAGTTTGCATTCTTATTTTTATAAAATTGAAACCAAAGACCAATGTGGCGTTAAACGGTTGTCCAATTTTGCAATGACACCCCATTTGACAGGCAAAGGGGCGGCTAATCGGCGCAACCTCTTGAATTGGAACCGCCTTCGAGTGCCTATAGGTGAAGCAATTGGCTATCAAGTCTATCGCATTGTTTCAGGTGTGCCAACGCTAGTGGGTTTACCCGTTGACACATCCATATTTGATTTTCCAGATGTTGTAGGCACTGATGAGCCTTTGGTATGCTACAAATTAGG
>JANMJN010000854.1:0-2277 GCA_031371355.1 Saprospiraceae bacterium | reverse complement strand
TTTTAAAAACCATTAAAAAATCGTGTTTTTACGAAAATACTGAGGGGTGCATTATTTGTTTAGAACAACCCTAAAAACATCTTTCGTACTGCTTATAGTCATAACATTTTTTCCTTTGATATACTTTAGTTCGTCAGATGTTGGCAGCCAATATTTTTTTCCTGTTCTTTCATTGAGTTTTGTTAAAAACAATATAATTTTATTAGAAGGAGCAACCACAGGGCAGTTATCACAAAAATTTGCCTGTTTGGGTATATCGTCACCCATTATACTTTTCCAGTCTTTTTGTGTTACTTCATTTTTACTGATTAAAAAATCTTTTATTTTGTGTGTTGCTGGTTTATCATCAATAAACTCATCATCAGATACATAAAAACCGCCTTTCACCGCCACCATTTGTCCTTCAAAAGGGTCAATAAACCCACTTTGAGGTATTTTTACTGAGGGGGGTAAAGCCACTCCTTTTTGATTATCGAGGATGACATTTTGTACTTTCTCCTTTCCACTTGTCCAAAGCGGTTGAATGACATAAGCATTGAGCAGCCAAAGCCCAATAAATAAACCCATGATAATTGCCCCAACAGCGACATTGATTTTATTGATTTTCCAATTATCTGTGTCTGTTTCTACTGGTTTTGTAACAACTTTTGGCGTTTCATCGGCTTTCGGTTTCGGGTCTTTTTTAATAATGGTCTTTGGTTCAGGCTTTATTTCAATAGGTTTCGGTGGTTTTACTTCTATTTTGGATTTCGGATTTAAAAAAGCATTGGCTTCTTCAATGTGTTTTCCATTTGGAAATTTATCGAGATATGCCAACATACCCGTCCGTGTGCGGGGTGTTTTCGCCCATGTTTCTATATCTTCTGCGGCTTCCATGCGTTCTCTTGCCTCATTTCGATAAAGAGAATCGGTGTTTTTTTGCCAAAATTGATAATACGCATCTGCTGTATTGGTGCGTTTTGTGCGTTCCCACAAAACAGTATGCGCCTTTTCAGCCGCTTCTTTTTCCAATTGAACGATGTGATTTTCGGCTTCTTTTCGGTTTATACTGAGGGGGTAGGTCTGGATGAATTTTTGAAAATCAGAAACGGTATTTTTACTTAAAACGGCTGCCCAGTCGGCTTTTTCATCGTTTTTCAAGTGAAAATAGAACTGTCCGCCTTCGTGCCCTTTGACTTTCAAAGGTTCGCCACGCGGCGTTTGGTCGGCATTGGCGGAGACGATTTCCATCATTTTAGCACAGAGCTCTGCGACACCAAGCGGCTTATCGTTTTTATCCAATAAGTCCAAAAGTTTGGCAGCAAAAGGACTGTTTGTACCCACCTTGCCATCGTCCACTATTTCGTTCCGACCAGCCGTCAGTCCCCATCTGGAAGCGTCCCGTTCTAATCGAGCAGAGATGTCGCGGCTGGCATCACCAGAAAACAACGTGCCTGAAAAACAGGAATCGGCAATGAGGAAAGTATGGTGACTGGGAATCACATTCAGTACGTCTCGAATAGTGGAATTGGGCAAATAAGTGTCAAAAGCACCGCGTTCCGCATCAACTGGAATCCAATAGCCTTGTCGAAACACTCTATCAAATTCGCCATGTCCAGAGAAATAAATGATGAGATTGTCATCTGCATTGACTTTTTCAGCCAATTGACGAAATGCTTTTTGAATGTTACGGCTATTGGCAGCCGCATCAAAAAGGGTTGTTATATTTTCGGTTTCAAACTGATATTTAGTAGTCAATAATTGGATGAAATCCTGAACATCTTTGACCGCATTTTTCAACTTTGGGCAATGCACATAGTCGTTTATGCCCACCGCAAAGAGGTAGTTTTTACCTTTTTTCTGTCCCGTTTCACTATACTGTCCAGAGGACTCCTTTGGGAGAAGGGGGCGACCAATTGCACCTTTTTCAGCCATAAGAATATAGAAATTTGTTTTTTTTTAAATAAAATTTCAAACAAATGTAAAAAATATGCTTATAAAAAACGTGTTTTTTTTAAGCAAAACCCCGTTTCAAGTGAAATAAACTCCTATTTTTGTAAAAACATTTTAAATATGACTGCTATCGCTGAATTGCCCATCAAGGTTCAAAAGCTACAAAACGGCTTAAAGTCGCCTAAACCCATCACTTGGGAAGTCTTCAAACGCCGCTATTTAAGCCGCGAAGATGGCTATACTTATGAATGGGTTAATGGACAGGTCGAAAAAACAAAACGTTCTATGGATTACACACAAGTCTTTATCGTTCAAAATCTTATGAATCTTTTTATAAGTCACTTA
>JANMJN010000840.1:0-5658 GCA_031371355.1 Saprospiraceae bacterium | reverse complement strand
AATATGTTATCAAAACACTGAGGGGGCTGTTGTACAAAATATGTACAGCAACCCCCTCAGTGTTTTGATAAAAATACTCCACTTATAGTCATTAAACAAATAAAAAAAATTTAATAATCTATATGTGTTGCTTTTTTAAATCAAAAGTTATACTTTCGTAGTAGCAAGTTAACATTGCATTTCTTTACTTATTTTGCTTGTAAAAAGTGTTTAACGCGGACATGTGTAGAAGCCCATATATAAAATTCACACTTAGAAATCTATATGTGTCATTATATCAAACTAATTCATGAAGACACATTTCAATATTAATTTTCTTGAAACGAGTACAGAAACGCTTCGTGCTATAGCCCACCCTATTCGAATTGCAATCATTGATATGTTGCATAAAAAGAAGCAAATGACCGTAACTGAAATATTTGAACAACTCGATATTGAGCAAGCGATTGCTTCTCACCACCTGCGTATTTTAAAAAATCAAGATATTGTGGACGTTAAACGAGACGGAAAAAATAGCATTTACTCGCTTTCTGATGATGAGTATTATACCATTGTTGAAGTGCTGACGAAAGTCGTTTAATTGAACAAGTTAAACACTATCCAACTACCGATATACGCCATGGCTCCCATAAACAAAAACTGTATGATAGGCCATTTCCAAGTCTTTGTTTCTCGTTTCACAACAGCGAGTGTACTCATGCATTGCAAAGCAAAAACATAAAATATGAGTAAGGATAAAGCCGTTGCCATAGAATAAAGCGGTTTGCCATCGGGTCTCATTTCCTCTTTCATGTGTGCACGAATACCCATTGTATCTTCTTCCCCTGCTGAACCGATGCTGTAAATCGTCGCCATTGTGCCGACAAAAACCTCGCGTGCCGCAAAGGAAGAAATCAATGCAATGCCAATTTTCCAATCAAAACCCAATGGAGCAATCATCGGTTCGATGGCTTTTCCCAAATAACCGGCATAAGAGGTTTCTAATTTTCGGGCAGCGAAATGATCGTTTTTTTCTTGTTCCGTCCAACTTTTAACCGTTGCCATGGTTGTTGCTTCGGTTTCCAGCGTTTGTTCGATGTTTTTAATCGGCGAAAAAGACGCTAAAAACCAAAGAACGATGGACACGATCATAATGATTTTACCCGCTTCCAGGACAAAAGATTTGACTTTTTCATAAACAGTGAAGCCGACATTGCGCCAATGTGGTAAGCGATATTCAGGCAATTCGATGGCAAGAAAGGTACTTTCAGTCGTTTTTATGATTTTTTTGAAAACGAAAGCGGCTGTCAAAGCTGAAACAATGCTCAAAAGATAAAGACCTGTGAAAACCAAGCCTTGTTTATTGAAAATGAACCAATTTTCGTTTGGCACGACAAAACCTACAAGTAACGCATAAACAGGCAGACGTGCCGAACAACTGATGAGCGGCGTGACAAGTATGGTGATGAGGCGTTCTTTCCAATTTGAAATAGTACGGGTGGACATGATAGCAGGAATCGCACAGGCACCGCCGGAAACGAGGGAGACGATGCTGCGTCCATTTAAGCCCACTTTTTGCATGACACGGTCAAATATATAAACCGTTCGCGCCATGTATCCGACTTCTTCCAACAGGGATATAAGAAAAAACAGAATGGCTATTTGTGGAATAAACACCAAAACGCCGCTTAAACCTGCCAAAATACCGTCAGTCAATAAATCAGTCAACAAACTTTGAGGTAAAACTGCTTTCAAAAAGATGTTTGTTTCCAAAAACAGCTTCTCTATCCCGTCCATCGGTAGGCTGGCTAAGGCAAATATGGATTGAAAAATAAGGAATAAAATGGCAAAAAAGATAATGGGACCTGCTATAGCATGCGTGAGAACTCGGTCAATACGGTCTGTTAAGCTGACCTTATCACTCGTCGGTTTCAGAAAAACATGACGTAAAATAGGTTGTAGACGGTCAAAACGTTGTAAGGTTTCGACGATTTGAAGGCGTAAATCTTCAAATTTATGTGCTTCGACAACTTGGTTGATTGTTACTTTCTCAAAAGTGGACAAAAAAGGTAAATGCTCGTAGTGGTGCGCCCAAAGGATGGCTTGATAGGTGTTTTCAACCCGTGGCAAATACAACCGAATCTGTTCAGCCGCTTTTAATTCTATTTGATTGGGTTGAAAAAACATTTTATACTGAGGGGGGGGCGGCATATTTTCAAGACGCATAACTTCCTCTTTCAATGCTTTTATACCTTCGCCCGTGCGTCCGTTGACGCTAATAACAGCCACATTGAGCGATTCCGCTAAGGTTTCACGGTCAATAAAAACGTTTTGCTCGGCAGCAATATCAATCATACCAATACACAAAATGAGTGGAATATTGAGGTCTTTAAGCTGCGTAAAAAGGAGCAGGTGCCGCTCGAGATTGGTCAAATCAGCTACATAGATGATGGCATCAGGATAGTTTTTATCACTTGGGTTTGATAAAATATTGAGGACTATGCGTTCATCTTGCGAATTTGGATAAAGGCTATAAGTGCCTGGCAAGTCAACAATGGTTATTTCTGAGCCATCGGGCAGCGATGTAATACCTATCTTTTTGTCAACTGTGACACCTGGGAAGTTACCTACTTTTTGCCTCAAACCTGTTAATTGATTGAAAACAGAGGATTTGCCTGCATTAGGGTTGCCGACAAGGGCTAACGTAAAGGTCTTTGTGCGATTCATAAAATTTCAATCAAAATATTCTGTGCTTCAATATCGCGTACAGCAATATTATTGTCTCCAACTTTAATATATAAACCACCGCCAAAGGGTGCACGGCGAACAAGTTTCAGAATCTTTCCAGGCAAAATACCCATAGAAAGCATTTTACTTGCCATCTGATCGTTGGTGAATTGGCGGATTGTACCACAAGCCCCAACTTTTAATTTCGATAGTGTTTCTAGGTGACTCATTGTTTGCCATTCCATATTTATATGCTGTTTAATTCAACACGAGGGAAAATCTGTTATTTAGATTTATTCGTCATAAGCAAAGGTAAATGCTAAACCTGAAATTAAGTACATTTGTTCAAAAAGATTTTTAATACCATCAAGTTTAAAAATTACAACAGAATACTGAGGGGGTATTTTTAGAAATAAATACCTTTGCGAAAACTTAAAAATATGCAAGCAGACGCTCAAAAATACGCGCTTCGGGGCGTTTCAGCCAATAAAACGGACGTTCATAACGCCATTCAAAACCTTGATAAAGGGTTGTATCCTACAGCTTTTTGTAAAATTTTGCCCGATTTTGCGGCAGCAGACCCTGATTATTGCAATATCATGCACGCTGACACGGCGGGCACTAAAACAAGCCTTGCTTATATGTACTGGCGCGAAACAGGGGACTTATCGGTCTGGAAAGGTATTGTTCAAGACTCAATTGTGATGAATTTGGACGATATGGCTTGTGTAGGCTGTGTCAATGACATCATTTTGTCTTCAACGATTGGTCGAAACAAAAGCCTTATTTCAGGTGATGTGGTTAAAACATTGATAGAAGCAACCGTCGAATTTACAGAGAAAATGCGCGCTTTTGGCATTCCGATTCACTTAGCCGGTGGCGAAACCGCTGATGTCGGTGATATTGTTCGGACGATAGATGTAGGTTATACGGCATTTGCGCGTATGAAACGCAAGGAATTGATCGTCAATGATGTTCAAGCAGGTGATGTTATTGTTGGTTTCTCATCTTTCGGACAGTCAACCTATGAAGACGCATATAACGGTGGCATGGGCAGCAATGGTTTGACTTCGGCGCGGCATGATGTATTAAGCTCTGTTTACAGGTCAAAATATCCTGAATCTTATGCACCTGAAACGCCGATATCGGTGGTTTATACAGGAAATAAAAAATTAACAGACACGTTAGAGGTTAATAATCAATCTATTACAATAGGAAAACTGTTATTATCTCCGACGCGTACTTACATGCCTTTGCTTAAAGAAATATTGGTGAATACTGTCCAAAGGACTCCTTTCGGAGAGGAGGGTAAAATACATGGCATCATTCACAACACAGGCGGTGGTCAAACTAAGGTGCTGAAATTTGTGAAAAACAAACATATTGTTAAAAACAATCTTTTCGACGTGCCACCTTTATTCAAAATGATACAGTCTGAGTCAGCAACCGAATGGCGTGAAATGTACCAAGTCTTTAATATGGGTCATCGCCTTGAAATATATTGTGATGAAAAAATAGCTGAAAGTTTGGTTGCCGTAGGTAAAATGTTTAATATTGATGCCCAAATAATTGGTTATGTTAAAGACAATACTGAGGGGAAAGAGACCTTAACGATTGATTCCAAGCATGGAACGTTTGAATATTAATTTTTAATGGATAATGGATAATGGATAAATTATCCAATACAAAAAACAGCCTTTTACAACAAAACCTGATTACTAGAAAAAACGTACTCACAGTTTTTTTTCAAAATACCGAAACTATGTCCGCGTTATTGAGAAAACACTTTATAACTCTATTATTGATAATAACATGTTGTTGTTGTTTCGTTACTTCGGGCAATGCTCAAAGTGATGCGATTATCATTGGAAAAGTTGACTCTCCTCTGTCTCGAGTCATTCGTTTTGACTACAACCGCAATCATTTTTCGCTTGAAAAAGGCAGTTTTGAAGCCATATTGGACACAAACAACGTTTTTGCAATACGTATCAAACTGGATGAGCCGCGTGCTATATTTTGTACTTACCGTGAAAATGCTGTCAAATTGTATGTAGCTCCGGGCGATACGCTCAAAATGCGTTTTTCGGGTGAAGACCTTTTAACCACCATTTCTTTTGATGGCAATGCCGCTGCGCACAACGCCTATCTAATTAAAAATCAAATTGCTTTCTCAGACTGGCTCAACGAAAGCCCTTTAGAAAAAGCCCGAATAGAAAAAGGTTCGAAAGCTTATTTGGCTTATATTGACAGTATTTTTCTTGAAAAACGCCGCTTTTACGACACTTATCCCTTTGCTCAGAAAGCAAATTTCACAAATGATTTCCTTGAATTTGCGACCAATGACATCAATTATTGGCGTGCTTATGAACTGATGCTGTATGTAAAAACCTATGGTTTGAACAGTAAGGATTCGATTCGACTGATTGACGATAGCTATTTTAACTTCACTTTAGAGACCGATAATATTTATTACAAAGCCCTTAACAATGAATATTATCTCCGCTATCTTGATTTGTATCTGAGTTATTTGGGGCATAAAAACGGTTTAGGCGATAAAGAGTCTTTGAAGGTTGTTGAAGAGAAAACCGTTTTTGTTAAAGTAGTCAAGCCCAAAAATCAAAATTTGCGGGTACTTGAAGAGCCATATTTGTCAAGGGACGTTGTCTCTTGGTTAGCACCCAATGAAGAAGCGATTTATCAGAACCTTTTGACAAGCGAAAAATTCATTTACGTTGGCGAGAACGCTACTTATGAAGACATTTTTTTGAAGGTCAAAACCAACGATGGTAAGGTAGGTTGGGTGCCTCAATCTGCTGTTGAAATGCGTGAAAAGACCGTTGTTGAACGCATTGTCCACAATCGGCTGTGCTTTCATCCAGATGAACCTTTATGCGGTTTTGATAAATATTTAAGTGGAAAAGTATTGTTTTTCACGGTTGCTAAAGATATTAT
>JANMJN010000818.1:0-3238 GCA_031371355.1 Saprospiraceae bacterium | reverse complement strand
GTTGAGAGGAATGGAACATCTCCCAATTTTTAGAACAAAAGAAGAGGTTGAAGATTCTGTTTCAGCTGTTTTTGAAGCTATAAAAGCATTTGAAACGGAAAGTCAGTATAGCGTTATGATATCCTTTATGCCTTTACTACTGCGTGTCAACTTAGTAAAAGACTATGTTTTTGAAGGCTATAGCTATTTCTTGTAAATACCATGGCCAAAGATTTTAAAGATAAAAATCTTGCATAAAAAAATGATTATCAAATAGTTATTTTATAACCAATTTTTATACCCCTCAGTATTTTGACAGTTTTAGTAACAAACTATATTATTATTTCATCTATCATTTTAAACTCGTTTTCTACATTTTTTAAAAGGATTTTCAATATGAAAAAATTATGTTTTATGCTCATGCTCTCTGTTGTCTCTGTTTTGTCCATCAAAGCACAACAAGGCGGTGGCATGAAGAGAGCCAATCATGGTCAAGGCGAAAATGGTCAACGCACTGTGCTAACAGCTCAAGAAATGGCAGATAAAGAAACCCAACGCCAAACAAAAATCTTGGAACTTACGCCAGAACAAGTCGTAAAGGTAAAAATCATCAATCTCAAATACAGCCAACAACGAGCCGACTTGATGAAAGTAATGACACAATCGCAAGATCATTCTGCCGTTCAAAACAAAATGCAAGGTATCAAACTGGCTCAAGACAATGAGTTGAAAACAGTCCTTACCGCCGACCAGCAAGCGAAACTCGCCAAAGCCCACAGCAATATGGATAACGGGAACGGCGGAAGTGGGAACAAAGGCAATTGGAAAAATCATTCCGGCAGTCGGTAAAGAGGAAACGGCTCGCCACAAGAGATAAACAATAATTAAATGCATCATTTTATCACTCCACAGTATCTTTCTCCACACTAATATTTATCGAGTTGTGTTGATGTTTAGCTTTTTAAATTGGAGTGGTTTGAATTCGAATCACTTCATTTTTTTAAAACTCTTCTAAAACATTTATGGGAAACAACAAAGTAACGACTAACGAGAAAGCAATTGACAGGACAAACAGCCCTCATAACAAGTGCAAATTCATGAATCAGAGAAGGCATATTGAAACTGTATGACCAGACCAAATACACAACAGTAAAATTACGTTTATTAATCTCCTTTTTCATTAACCTAAATTGCATTAACACAATGGAAAATATCGTTTGCACCGTTTCAAAAAAAAGCTACAACCCTGAAGAAGTTAAAATCGGGGCAACCGTTCGTCCGCCTATTTTCAACTTAATTAAGAAAGATTTTCCCGATTTTACTGAGGGGTCATATATTTCTGTTGAAAGTCTGAATCAATACCGACAGAGATATATTGAACAAATCGTCAATAGTGATAATGACGAGACGACTGCTCTTGAAAAACAAATCATCAAGAGTTTGACTGACCACGAAATTATATCAAATCAACTGTTAGACGAAGAACACATCACTTTGACGTTTGGGCAAAAACTGTCTGATAAAATCGCTTTGTTCGGCGGTAGTTGGACGTTTATATTGTCTTTTTTCTTCTTTTTACTGTCTTGGATGGTTATCAATTCACTTGTGAAAAATGGTTTTGACACTTATCCTTTTATCTTTTTGAACTTGATTTTGTCCTGTTTGGCAGCTATTCAAGCACCCATTATTATGATGAGCCAAAACCGACAATCGGAAAAAGACCGTTTACATGCCCATAATGACTATAAAACCAACCTAAAAGCAGAAGTAGAAATACAGATGTTGCATGAGAAAATTGACCATTTGATGAATTATCAAGGGCAAAAACTCTTGGAAATTCAACAAATCCAAACGGAATACATGTCTGATATTTTAAAATCTGTACAACAAGAAAACGATGCGTTGAAAAATATGAATGGAAAGACTGCGACAAGTAGTTATCCTATTTCTTAGAAAACATCTTCTGAATACTCGGCAATACAATCAACAACAAAGGCAACGCTACCACCAAACCGCCAATAACGGCAATCGCCAAAGGTTGATGCAATTGTGAACCCGAACCAATGCCCAAAGCCAATGGCAATAATGCGATGATAGCACCCAAAGCTGTCATTAATTTGGGACGCAAACGGGCGGCAATCGCATAAGCAATACTGTCGTCGATGTTCATCGTTTGTCTCCCTTCCAAATATTGCAAATAAGTGAAAATAGCATTTTCGCCAATGATACCGACAATCATAATAATGCCCGTATAACTGCCAACATTCAAAGGGGTATGCGTCAAATACAAAGCAAGAAGGCTGCCGGAAACGCCGAGAATCGCTAAAACTAAGATAATCAACGCCACGCCAATACGCCTGAAAAGGAAAAGAATCACAATAAAAACCAACAACAAAGCCGTAATTAAAATCAACAAAAGCTCTTTAAATGCCCGTTGTTGCTCCATATAAGCACCTGCGTATTCGATGTGATAACCGTTGGGCAAGTGAATGTTCTGATTGATATGCTTTTTAATGTCGGTGAGCGTGCTGCCCAAATCTCTGCCGTTTAGTCGGGCAGTGATAACGCCCATCATCTTTTGGTTTTCACGATTGATTTCCGCAACACCCTTTTCTAAGTCCATTTGAGCCACACTACTGAGGGGTTTCAAAGCACCGTTTGGTAAGAAAATACTGGCGTTTTGTAGCATATGAACTGATGTATTGCGTGTATTCGGATAAATCAAACGCACATCCACTTGTTGTTCTTTGTCCAAAATAGTACTGATGACGTTGCCTTCAATTTGCGTTTGCATTTGAAATTGAAAATCGCTGGGATTGATGCCCAACTGCGCCAACATCGCTACGTTTGGTTGGATATTCACTTCGGGACCAGCCAAAACGATGCCGTCAAAAGCATCAGCCGTGCCGTTTGTCGCAGATATTTGTTCCGCAATATCTTTCGACAATTGCTCTAAGGTCTTTCTATCGTCGCCAAATATTTTCACTTCTATCGGTTGCACGGAACTCATTAAGTCGCCCAACATATCGCCGATAACTTGTCCAAAATCAACACGCAGCAAAGGCAAAGTAGATTCAATGCTGTGCCTTATTTCGTCCGAAACTTCATCGGTTGTCTTAGTTCTTTGTTTTTTTAATTGAATCAAAAAGTCGCCCCGATTCGGTTCTGTGATAAAAAAGCCCATTTGCGTACCCAAACGCCTTGAAAACTTCGCTACTTCGGGTTGTTCTTTCAGAATGTCATCTACTTTTTGCAACAT
>JANMJN010000815.1:0-4143 GCA_031371355.1 Saprospiraceae bacterium | reverse complement strand
GTTTAAAACGGTTGGTGAGGACGATTTGCCATTCTAAAAGAATGATGAATGATAAATGATGAATAGGCAACGTCAATTCATCATTCATAATTTATCATCATTAAAAAATGACCCCTCAATCATGTTGATACTGAGGGGTCATTTTTTAATGATGAATGATAAATTATGAATGATGAATTGACGTTGCCTATTCATCATTTATCATTCATCATTCTTTTAGAATGGCAAATCGTCCTCACCAACCGTTTTAAACGGCTCATCTGCTAAGGTTGGAAAATCGCTGCTTGGCGGCGGTGGTGCCTTTGATTGTGCGGTAGCCTTCTGAACTTGTTGTACAGGTTTTTCAGATGCCGTTGTTGCGCCCTCTGCGCCTGATTTTTCGATACGCCAACAAGTCAAATTCGTAAAGAATTTGCCTTGCCACTCACGACCATTGAGGTCAAAATGGACTTTTATTTCTTCACCTTCTTCATAATTCTCCAAAAGTTGGCAACGATCTTGCGTCAATTGGAACTTAATAAGTTGTGGATAATTGCCTTCGGCGAACTCTAAAACGAATTCGCGGGCTTGAAAGGTTGGTGATTTACTTTCCGCTGGAAATTTTTTATACAGTTTGCCGACTATCTCAAAAGACATATTTTGATTGATTATTGATTATTAACGATTGATTATTTCTTAAATGTGCCCAAAGGTAAAAATTATAAGTGGGTCAAAAGGTATAGTAAACGGAAAATTGAATTGTTTTTTCCAAAAAACAATTCAATTTTCCGTTTACTACACCTGTGATTTTTTTTTCAATAGTTTTTGATTGATTTTTTTAACCATACGCGGTCCTTCATATATTAATCCTGTATAAATTTGAACCAAATCGGCTCCAGCTGCCAATTTTTCCAAGGCATCGTCACCCGTTTGAATGCCACCAACGCCTATGATGACCAGTCCTTTTTGCTTGGTGTGGCTGCGCAAATAACGAATCACTTCTGTCGAACGGCTTTTCACGGGCTTGCCACTCAACCCACCTATTTCTATACTGAGGGGGTCGTTTTTGACCAATTCTCTTGAAATCGTCGTATTTGTAGCGATAATACCGTCTAATTTGTTGTTCCCCACAATTTCCAATATGTCATCAAGTTGTGCTTCATTCAAATCAGGAGCGATTTTCAACAACAACGGTTTAGGTTTCGTTTTTTCTTGATTCAAATTTTGAACATGTGCCAAAAGTTGATTTAAGGGTTCTTTGTCTTGCAAAGCCCTCAAATCAGGCGTATTTGGTGAAGAGACATTGACGACAAAATAGTCCACATGGTCGAACAGAGCGTTAAAGCAAATTTCATAGTCCCGAAAGGCTTCTTCATTTGGTGTCACTTTGTTTTTGCCAATATTGCCACCAATAATGACCCCCTCAGTATTCGTCATTCGGTGTTCGATATTCGATATTCGATATTCCTTTAGGCGTTCTACCAGTTTATCCACACCTTCGTTGTTAAAACCCATGCGATTTATCAAGGCTTCATATTCAGGCAAACGAAACAGACGTGGCTTCGGATTGCCATCTTGCGGAAGCGGTGTCACCGTCCCAATTTCGATAAAACCAAAGCCTAAATAAGCCAAATCGTTGATATACTTTCCATCTTTATCAAAACCCGCCGCCAGTCCAACAGGGTTTGGAAAGGTTAGACCCATGATTTTGCGTTCTAATTTAGGATCATTTGGCACATACAATTTTTTAAAAATCCATTTGCCAAAAGGCAGACTTAGTGCAAAACGGAAAAGGCGCATGGTCGTGTAATGCGCTTTTTCAGGGGGCATTTTAAAAAAAATGGGTTTAAGTATGAGTTTATACATAAAGTTGATTTTCAATGATGTGCACATTAATTTATAAAATATTATTAGTCAATATCTTAGAACTGTTTTCCAAATCCGTTGTCGCATTAATCAAGCGAGCTTCAACGAATTTTGATATATCATTGGGTCGCAAATCAATCGCTTCAATTGTGTTTTGAGCCAACAATTTTGCTCGTTTTGTACCGGCCAAAAGGGGTATTGAAGGCGTAAACCAATGCCCCGATTTATCTTTAAAAACGATATTAGCATAAGTCGTATCTGTCAAAAAACCATTTTTGACAATGAGTATATCATCCGCCTTGATGTTTTTTGATAACAACTCAAAATGAGAACGGTCGGCAAATTTATGAGAATAATCAAAATTATCGGCATTTATCAACTGCAAACTGCGGATAATACGTCGTGGAGTGCTGACGATTTCGATGTGTTGAACGCCATGGGCATCGTAAATAAAACGGCAACGGTCGTAAGTATCTACTGCACCGGCAGCCGAATCGAGGTAAGGCACTTCTCCTTTTGCCCATTTGTCAGCAAAAATCTGTGCTAAGTCTATCGGTTCATGCAAGCCAAAAAGGCTTTGACGTGACCGATTGCACCGTTCATTATGCCAGTTCACATGTTGCAACTGACCGTTGATGCTGTGCAACGTTTCGAGTAGTAATTGGGACATAAACTTTATCTATCATTTCTAAATATTCAGATTCTGCGTCACTCATTGCGGTTATACCACCGCCACTTTTGAAAATTTTACCCCCCTCAGTATAATTATTGTTTTGAGCAATATTCTGTTCTATAAAACGAATCATTACGCCACTATCCAAGCGTTTTCCATCAAAAACGCCTACAATACCCGTATAATAACCGCGTTCATAACCTTCGGCTGTTTTGATAATGTCAATAGTTTTGGGTTTAGGTGCACCTGAAATCGAGCCTGCGGGCAGCAATTTTTGAAAAATAGTGCCTATGTTTTCGAGATAATTGAGCGGCAATTGACCACTGATTTTTGAACTGACTTGCAACAATTCTTTGTCATGCGTTTGAACACGTTCCACGAAACGATACCGCTCGACACGCACTTTTGAAGCGACTTGACTCAAATCATTGCGTATCAAATCAACGATTGTGGCGTGCTCCGCTTGCTCTTTTTGGTCATTCATCAATTTAATTTCGGCATTTTCAATACCAGCATCAATCGTTCCTTTCATCGGAAACGAGGAAATAACACCTTGTTCATCAATTTTCACAAAGGGTTCGGGTGAAAAAACGACAAATTTATCCGTTTGGGTGTCAACCAATAATTTGTATTTTGCTGTGCAACCGTGAAAAATTTCTGACAAAGACAGGTTCGTTTCAATCGCTGTCGGCTGCGTCAAATTGGCGAGAAAGGAATTGCCAAATTGCAGATTTTGAAGAACAAAATCGAATTTCGCCTTGTAATCTGTGTATGAAATAGGTTTTTTATGAAAAAAAATAACTTTGGGCAACGTTTTACTGAGGGGGGTAAAATTGCGTTGACCGTTGATATCAAACACAATTTCTGAACTGTTTTGTATGTTTTTTAAAGGAAAAACGAGCGGTTTTGTTAAATCAAAATCGAGAATAAAAAGAAACGGCTCGCGCAATCTGCCGAGTTGGTTCATAAGTTTAAAAGCGGCTTCACCTTTCATATTTCATCATTCATATTTCATGTTTTCTTGCATACCACTTTCGACGTATTTCTATCAAAATGGGTTCAATCTTTTCGACATCAGGCGTTTCGGGTAAATCACATGCGTCGAAAGCCTTTTCGATATCAACCAATTTTTGTTCAGCTTGTTCAATCAATGTATCATATTCAAACTCACCTTTGCGAATCGCGAGCAATTGTTCCCGATTCGGTCGCCGCACATTAACTTTACCTGTTTTCAACATTTCTTCTGCCATATCGAGCAAACGGAATGTGTGCATCATGTTTTTCGCATCATAATTTTTGCCCGAAGAAACGGTGTTTTCATAACGTGCTTCGTTGCGATTTTCGACCCACAACCAATATTCACGATGGTCTTTGCAGTATTTTGAATAACCATCTTTATTAAAATACAAGGTGGCGATAGGTGTTTCGCCTTTCACAACGCTACTCAACAGCACATCATTTGCTTCGTCCTTGCGCATAATACCTTTGTAATGTTTTGAACCATCGGCATCATAAAAAACAGCATAACAACCTTGCATGTTCGGAATATTGACCAAGCCGCATTTTTCTTGCTGCAAATCATTGTCTTTCAACCATTTACTGAGGGGTATCGAACCTTGTCCATG